>ONLD01000072.1 GCA_900318565.1 uncultured Bacteroidales bacterium | reverse complement strand
GTTCCATGAATCCCTGGATGATATCGGAACCCACGTTCGACGTCATGATGAGGATGGTGTTCTTGAAGTCCACCGTGCGTCCCTTGTTGTCCGTCAGACGGCCGTCGTCCAGCACCTGCAGCAGGATGTTGAATACGTCCGGGTGGGCCTTTTCAATCTCGTCCAGCAGCACCACCGAATAGGGTTTGCGCCGCACGGCCTCGGTGAGCTGTCCGCCCTCGTCGAATCCCACGTATCCCGGAGGGGCGCCGATGAGCCGGCTCACGGTATGCCGCTCCTGGTATTCGCTCATGTCGATACGGGTCATCATGTTCTCGTCGTTGAACAGGAACTCCGCCAGCGCTTTGGCCAGTTCCGTCTTGCCCACGCCCGTTGTACCCATGAAGAGGAAGGAACCGATGGGGCGCTTTTCGTTGCTCAGGCCCGCCCGGTTGCGCCGGACGGCATCTGCAACAGCCTGGATGGCCGTTTCCTGGCCCACGACACGCTTGTGCAGCTCGCTCTCCATCCGCAGCAGTTTCTCCTTTTCGCTTTCCAGCATCCGTTTCACGGGAATGCCGGTCCATTTGGCCACCACCTCGGCCACGTCTTCCGGCGTAACCGATTCAGTAACAATGGGATCTTCGATAGCCGCCTGGCGGGCGGTCAGGTCATCGATCTGCTTCTGGGCCGCGGCAATCTTGCCATAGCGCAGTTCCGCCACCTTTCCGTAGTCTCCCGCGCGCTCGGCCGCCTGCGCCTCAATCTTATAATCTTCTATCTGCTGGCGGGCGTTCTGCAGGTCGCGCAGGATGTCCTTTTCGTTGTTCCACCGCTGCATCAGTTCTTCCCGCTTCGCATTCAGCTCTTTCAGTTCCGCGTCAATCTTTTCCAGGGCTCCGTCCAGCTGATCCTTCGTCATGCTCTTTCCCTCGTCGGAAAGCAGCAGCATATTCGCGCCGAAGGAGCGGAAGTGCTCGGAATCGTCAGCATCTTCACTTACGGAATAGGCCGCGGCCTGGAGAAAATCCGCCTCGCCGGGACCGTCAACTACTCTCTCAGCAATCTCGACGCCCTCGTGGACGTTGCAGTAAGCGAGGGCTACATAGCCCCGGAATGGAAAGATAAAATTTTGGAATTCAGGAACAGTCTATGAAACACCTTATCGACCCTACAGACCTGTCGAAGGCCGAAACCGACGAAATCGTGGCCCTCGCCGAAGATATCATCCAGCATCGTGAGCGCTACCAGGACCACTGCGCGCACCGCAAACTCGCCACGCTTTTCTATGAGCCAAGCACGCGCACGCGCCTGAGCTTCACCGCAGCAATGATGGAACTCGGCGGCAACGTGCTGGGATTCTCAGATGCCCGTAACTCTTCAGTCAGCAAGGGCGAGACGGTACAGGACACCGTGCGCGTGGTTGGCTGCTTCGCCGACGTGATAGCTATGCGCCACCACATCGAAGGCGCCCCGCTCGCCGCATCCCTGGTGTCGCCGGTGCCCATAATCAACGCAGGCGACGGCTCCCACAGCCACCCCACGCAGACCCTCACCGACCTGCTGACCATCAAGCGCGAACTCGGCCACATCGACGGCATCACGATAGGATTCTGCGGCGACCTGCGCTTCGGCCGCACCGTGCATTCGCTTATCAAGGCCCTGGCGCGCTACGATGGCATACGCGTGGTGCTGATCGCTCCCGACGAGCTGCGCCTGCCCGACTACATCAAGGCCGACGTGTGCGACAAGATGGGCATCAGCTACCGCGAGGTGAGCACCATAGAGGAGGTGATGCCGGAACTGGACGTGCTGTATATGACGCGCGTGCAGAAAGAGCGTTTCCTGGACGAGGACGAGTTCGACAGGGTCAAGAACAGCTTCGTGCTGGACGCCGCCAAGATGGCCCTCGCAAAAGAGAAGATGGCCGTGCTGCATCCCCTGCCCCGTGTCAACGAGATACTTCCGGAAGTGGACGCAGACCCCCGCGCCGCCTATTTCAGGCAGGTCGAAAACGGCAAGTTCGTGCGTATGGCCCTCATAAGCAAGCTGCTGGAATGGAAAGACGACCCTTCGCACGCTATGCCCGAGCGCCCCGAGACCCAGGCCGCAGGGCGCTGCACCAATCCCAAGTGCATCTGCAACTGTGAAAACGTGCCTCCGCGCTTCAAGCGTAATGACGCCGGAGTGGTGCGCTGCGCCTACTGCGATTCGAAAGTCTCCGCAAATTGATTATCTTTGCGGCTATGAAGCAGAATTTGACGGCCGTCCTGATTTTTGCAGGACTCTTTTTCCTCTCACCCGGCGCAATCGCACAAACCGATGTCAGAGGACTCTATAATTTCGTGTCGGACAATCCCGTAAGCATCCGCGTCGAAAGCTGGGGTACGGACAACTGGGGAGACACCTACCTGCTCGGCGGGTTCGATCTTGCCCAGGCCAACCTTGCTCCTTGCGCAGGCAGAATCGAAGTGGCCAGGGACTTCAATCTCTGGCACGAGGTCCCGGTGCTCAAGGATTTCAGCCTCCACGCCGAATACAACGGCACCCTCAATATGGGCAACAGCAACGGTCTGTTCGGCGTTTCGTACACGGTCCCTATGGAGTCAGCCCTGCTGCGCGCCACCGTGTCCTTCAAGACTTTCAGCGGCAGCGCCACCTCATCCTTCCCCGTACAGCTCACGCTTATGTGGAGGGCGGAAGACCTTTTCGGCGTCGCCGGGCTGCAGTTCCGCGGACTCGCCAAAGTATGGGGCGAGAATACGAGATACTGGTACTGGGACCCGAATCCAGCCGACAAATACGTGGGCCGGTTCATAGTCAGTGCAAATCCCCAGATATGGTATGCGCTGGGGCAGCACATCAATTTCCCCGGCCTGAGCATAGGCGGAGAACTGGAGATGTTCTATAATGCAATGGGCCGGCGAGGATTCTACGCCAGCCCATCACTTGGTCTTAAGATTCAGTTCTGAAGTCTATAGTCTCTTCAGGATTTCTTCGGTCTGGGCCTCATAGCCGGGCTTGCGGAGAAGGGCGAACATATTCTTCTTGTACGCCTCGACGCCGGGCTGGTTGAAAGGATTGACGCCCAGCAGGTATGCACTGATACCGCAGGAAGCCTCGAAGAAATAGAAGAGCTCGCCGATGCAGAACTCGTTGACTCTCTCGATGCCGATTTCAATCTGGGGCACGCCGCCGTCGATGTGCGCGAGTTTGGTACCGAGTGCGGCCATAGCGTTGCAGTGCTCGACGTTCTTTCCGGCCAGATAGTTCAGGCAGTCGAGGTTCTGCTCATCGCTGCCGATGACTACGCTCCTGTTGGATTTCTCCACGCTCACGACAGTCTCGAACATACAGCGGTCGCCGTCCTGGATGAACTGGCCGATGGAATGAAGGTCGGTGGTGAAATTGGCGGAGGCAGGATAGATGCCCTTGCCGTCCTTGCCTTCGGACTCACCGAAAAGCTGCTTCCACCACTCGCCGAAGAAGGTCAGGCGGGGATTGTAGGTCACGAGCACCTCGACTTTCTTGCCGAGCTCGAAATACTGGAGATTACGCATTGCGGCATACTGCACGGCAGGATTGTCGGCGCTGCGCACGCTCACCTGGGCCTTTGCGGCGGCGGCTCCGCGGAGCATCTCCCGCACGTCGTAACCCGCCACGCAGATAGGCAGCAGGCCCACGGGTGAAAGTACGGAGAAGCGGCCTCCTACGTTGTCGGGCACGACGAAAGTGCGGTAGCCTTCCTGGGTGGAGAGGGTCTTGAGAGCGCCCTTCACAGCGTCGGTCACGGCCACGATGCGGCCGGCGGCCTCAGCCTTGCCGTAACGCTTCTCGATGTGCTCCTTGACCACGCGGAATGCCACGGCTGGTTCGGTGGTGGTGCCGGATTTCGAAATCACTATGCAGGCCACGTTGCTACGGGCGGCAAGGTCCATCATCTCGGCGAGGTATTCCTCGGAGAGGTTGTTGCCGGCAAACACTACGCGGGGCTTGGAAGTATCCTGGATGAACTGATGATTGAGAGCTTCCAGGGCGGTGCGGGCGCCAAGATAGGAGCCGCCGATGCCGATTACGACGACGAGGTCGACGCCGCGGCTTTTCCAGTCGTCGCGCACGGCCTCGCAAGCCTGGATAAGGGATTCGGGCGTGCCGTCGGGGAGCTGCTTCCAGCCGAGGAAATCATTGCCGGCGCCGGTCTCCTTGTCGAGCACGTCGTATGCGGCAAGAGTTGTCCCCAAGCAGGTCGCGCACCAGCAGCGGCTCGTTGGTGGTGATGGCATCCACGCCGATTTCTATCATACGGCGGATGTCGTCTTCTTTGTTGACTGTCCAGGCGTTGACGGACATACCTTTGTCGGGGGCTGACTTAACCCAGTCCGGATGGGCCTTGAACATCTTGTAGGGGTAGTCTATACCGTTGATTCCCAGCACGGAATAGTTGGACGGCTCCTCTTTGATACCGGTAGGGTCGGAGGAAAGGTACTGGTTGATGAACTGAGGCTGGGTCTTAGCGAGCACCTCGCAGATGTGCCTGCTGAAACTGATGAAGAGCACGCGCTCGGGGTCGTAGAGCTTGTGGGCCTTCAGGGCGGCGATTGTCTTGTCGACGAGCTCGTCTTCGACGGCGTCGGAGCCCTGTTTCTTGAGCTCGATGACGAGCTTCGTGGTCTTGCACTTGGCTGTCTGGACCAGATACTCGTCAAGCGTGGGACGGTGCTCTCCGTTGGGGAGCAGGTCCTGTGCGAAATCGGAATAGTTGTGGGTGCGGATGGACTTGCCGGCGATTGAAGGGTCGTGGTTGACAATCACGATTCCGTCTGCGGTAAGGTGGATATCACATTCGCTGCCCCAGAGTCCGGCATCCTGCGCGGCACGCAGCGATGCGATGGAATTCTCGCTCATACCGCCCTGCTCGGACTTCCAGAAGCCGCGGTGCGCGACTATGGCGATTTTGCCACCCTGGTCCACGAGGGGGAATCCGGCGGTATTTGTCGTTAGTTTTTTTGCGGGGCCGCAGGACGCTGCAAGGAGAATTGCGCCTGCAATTGCAAACAATCTCAAAGAATGATTCATAGCATTTGCTTTTTAGTCCTGCAAAAATACCAAAAAAGAATTATATTTGCGAAAGACTATTATGAAAAAGTATATACTAGCACTTGATCAGGGGACAAGCAGTTCCCGTGCCATCATCTTTGATCACGACGGCACCCCCCTCGGGGTCAGCCAGAAGGAATTCACTCAGTATTTTCCCCGTCCCGGCTGGGTCGAGCACAATCCCGAAGAAATCTGGGAAAGCGAATCGGAAGTAATGCTCGACGTGGTGCGCAAATGCGGCATCGACTCTTCCGAAATAGCCGCAATCGGCATCACCAACCAGCGCGAGACGACCATCGTATGGGACGCCCGCACCGGCAAGAGCGTCTGCAATGCCATCGTGTGGCAGGACAGGCGCACTTCCGAGTACTGCGACTCCCTGAAGGCGCTTGGCCTGACCGAGAAAATCAGGGACAAGACCGGACTTCTGCTCGACGCCTACTTCAGCGGCACCAAAATCCGCTGGATACTGGAAAACGTGGACGGCGCCCGCGACCTCGCCCGAGCAGGATACCTGCGCTTCGGCACCGTGGACAGCTGGCTTATCTGGAAGCTCACCGGCGGAGCCGTGCACTGCACCGACGTGTCGAACGCTTCCCGCACTATGCTCTTCAACATCCACACGCTCCGCTGGGATGAGGAGCTGCTCGACCTGCTCGGCATCCCCGCCTCGATGATGCCCCAGGTGCGTTCTTCAAGCGAGATTTACGGCTCCTGCGAGCTGCTTGGAGGAGTACCAGTGGCCGGCGCCGCCGGAGACCAGCAGGCCGCCCTGTTCGGCCAGATGTGTACGGAGCCCGGCGACGTGAAAAACACCTACGGCACAGGCTGCTTCCTGCTTATGAACAGCGGCCCGAAAGCCATTACTTCGCAAAACAAGCTCCTTACAACCATAGCCTGGAAAATCGGCGACCGGGTGGATTACGCGCTGGAAGGCAGCGTGTTCGTGGCCGGCTCGATAGTGCAGTGGCTGCGCGACGGCCTCGGCATCATAAAGAGTTCAGCTGAAATCGAAGCTCTCGCATCCCAGGTGCCTGACAACGGCGGCGTGTACCTCGTGCCCGCCCTGACCGGCCTCGGAGCTCCTTACTGGGACCCTTATGCAAAAGGCACCGTGACGGGAATCACCCGCGGCACCACCGCCGCCCACATCGCCCGCGCCGCCCTCGAAGGCATCGCTTTCGAGACTATGGACGTCGTGGATGCAATGCGCAAGGACGCCGGCATTGCGCTGAGAAGCCTCAAGGTTGACGGCGGCGCCTCCCGCAACAACCTGATGATGCAGTTCCAGGCCGACATCCTGATGACCGACGTGGTGCGCCCCGTGGTCACGGAGACCACCGCCCTCGGAGCATCGTACCTGGCCGGCCTCGCAGTTGGCTTCTGGAGCTCCCTGGACGAGCTTAAGGCCCAATGGAAAGCAGAGCGCGCCTTCCGCCCCGCCGCATCGCAGGAAAGCGTGAATGCAGCAGTCAAGGGATGGCAGGACGCAATCGGACGAACCTTAAGTAAATAATCGATATGGAAGAACTTTTAACCAAGTGTCTGTTTGAACTGGTCGGCACATTCGTGCTGATCCTTCTCGGCGACGGAGTCGTCGCCTGTACCACTCTCGGAAAATCCAAAGGCCTGGGCGGCGGATGGGTCGTCATCACCCTCGGCTGGGGCCTTGCCGTGATGTGCGGCGTGTTTATCGCCGGCCCTTATTCCGGAGCCCATCTCAATCCCGCAGTGACCCTGGGCCTTGCCGCAGCCGGCAAATTCGCCTGGTCCGGCGTACTCCCCTTCATCATCGCCCAAATGATAGGCGGTTTCCTGGGGGCCGTCGCCGTGTATATATTCTATAAGGATCATTTCGACGCCACGGAAGACCCCAACACCAAACTCGGCGTGTTCTGCACTATGCCCGCAGTGCGCAATCTCTGGCGCAACTTCTTCTGCGAAGCCCTCGCAAGCTGGCTGCTGGTGTTCGTGATTCTGGTGTTCTCCACCGCCGAAAACACACCCACCCTCGGTATGGGCTCGCTGGGAGCCATTCCCGTGACCTGCCTCATTATGGCCATCGGTATGTCCCTCGGCGGCACCACCGGTTACGCAATCAATCCGGCCCGTGACCTCGCTCCCCGTATCGCACACGCGATTCTGCCCATCAGCGGAAAGCGCAGCAGCGGATGGTCCTACAGCTGGGTGCCGGTCTTCGGTCCCCTGGCCGGCGGCCTGCTCGCAGCACTGTGCTTCGTGCTGATGTACTAATAGAAGAAACATACAAAAAAAGAGACCGGCTGGAATCAGTCGGTCTTTTTATGTGGTGCTGGCAGGAGTTGAACCGGCGACACATGGATTTTCAGTCCATTGCTCTACCACCTGAGCTACAGCACCATTTCCCGAATCGGGAATGCAAAGGTAGAAATAATTTGAGACTTTACAAATTATTTTTGATATTTTTGTATTCCTATGCGTGATGTGCACTACATACGGGTCATCGTCCCTCTCCGCCTGGAGTGGACCCCCACCTACCGCTGCCGCGAGCCGCTGGAAAAGGGCTGCAGGGTCAGCGTGCCGCTGGGGCGCCGCACCTACGTGGGAGTGGTGCTTGAAGCCGACGTGCAGCCCGATATCGAAGAATCCCGCATCCAGGACATAATCCGCGCGGAGAACGGCCTGCCGCGTATCAGCGGGCAGGAGCTCGAATTCTGGAACTTCCTCGCCTCCTATTACATCTGCACCATAGGCGAAATCTACAAAGCCGCTTACCCCTATGGCAAGATCCGCAGCGAGCAGAAAGCCGAAGGCATACTGGAAAGGCTCCGGAGCCGCCTTGCCGTGCGCGAGGAAGCGCTGAAGGGCAAGCATAAAGACAGCGTGCGCGAGCGCCTGGAGTCCGAGAGGGCAGCCCTCATCGGACAGATTGAAGCCCTGACCAAGGTCTCCGCGGACGTCCCTGTCAGGAAAGCCGCCGCGCCGAAGCCTGTGCTGCTGCAGGGCAGCGGACGCACCGAAGTGTACATAGAAGAATGCCGCCGCGCTCTCGAGAAAGGTTTCAACGTCCTCGTGCTGACCCCGGAAATCGCCGCCGGGAAGCAGCTTTCCGGCATCCTGGAAGATACTTTCCCCGGGCAGGTGCATCTTGTCAACGCCCGCATACCCGACGCCCGCCGCCGACGGATTTCCGACGACGTGCGGCGTTTCGGCGCCCAGATCGTGGTCGGGTCCCGAAGCGCCCTTTTCCTGCCCCTGAGCAGGCTCGCGCTCATAATCGTGGACAACGAGCAGGACTCACTTTTCAAGCAGACCGAGCCTGCTCCCCGCTACAATGCCCGCGACGCGGCCGTAATGCTCGGGCGCATCCACGGAGCCAAGGTCATCCTCGGATCCGCGGCGCCCTCGCTCGAATCGTACTACAACGCGATGAACGGCAAATACATACTCAGGCAGAGCGGAGCTCCGGCCCCTCCTATGACAATAGTGGACATAAGCGCGGAACGCCGCAAGAACGGTATGATAGGCCGCATCTCCCGAAAGCTGCTCGACGCCGCCCGCAGTTGCGGGGGTCCTGTGGCCCTGGTCCGCGGCTGGGAGAAGCCTGATGAACTGCTGGAGGAGGCGGCGCGGCTCTTCAACGGGCTGCAGGTCGATGTGCTCAGCGTCCACGAAGCCCGCCTCTCCGACCTCGGACGCTACCCTCTCGTGGCCGTGCTGCAGGCAGACGCCCTCTTCCCCGAAGGTGACTTTCGCGCTGACGAGCGCGCCGTGCAGGCCCTCGCCGTAATCGCGGAGCAGTGCAGCGGCACTTTCCTCGTGCAGACTGCAAAGGCCGAACACCCTGTTTTCAGCAATCAGGAACACATTTACCGCCAGCTGCTTTCCGAGCGCAGGCAGTTTAACCTGCCTCCGTTCAGCCGGCTCGTCCAGACCCTATGGGGCAGCCGCAGCGAACTCCTTACTTTCGCCCCGGACAAGATGCTGGGGCTCCGTAAACAAGAACTTTGGCAGCGCGCCCTTGCCTTCGAGAAGAAGACCAAAGGACGCGTCCGTGTAATAATAGACGTAGATCCAATATGAAAATCATCATCATCGGCGCCGGTCCCGGCGGTTACGAAACAGCCGCGCTCGCAGCTGCACGCGGAATCGAAGTTGTACTTATCAGTGAGGGCCCCCTTGGAGGCACCTGCCTCAACGAAGGCTGCATCCCCACGAAGACCCTCTGCGCTATGGACGCCCCGGACCAGGCGCATAAGCAGGAGGTCATAGCCCAGCTACAGGCGGGAATCGCCCAGCTGATGCGGAACAAGCTGATTACGCTCGTGGAAGGACGCGCCCGCATCCTGGGTCCCCGCAGCGTGGAAGCTGCCGGAGAAAAGTTCGAAGCGGACGCCATCATCATCGCCACCGGTTCGGTCAGCGCTTCCCTGCCAATCCCGGGTGCGGAGCTGTGTATCGACTCGGCCGCTATGCTTAACCTCGAAGAGGTGCCGCAGCGGCTCTGCGTCATCGGCGGCGGCGTCATCGGACTCGAATTCGCCTCCATCTACCGCAAGTTCGGCTCCGAAGTGACGGTGCTGGAATTCTGCCCCGGAGTGCTGCCCCGCTTCGATACTGACCTTGCAAAACGCCTGAAGGCCTCGCTCGCCAAACGCGGCATCGCCATCGAGACTTCCGCCCGGGTGGAATCGGTCACTGAAGGACTCGTCCACTGGACCAAAGGCGGCAAGGAATACTCCACGCCCGCCGACTGCATACTTATGGCCGTAGGAAGGCGTCCCAACCTCGGCACGCTGAACCTGGACGAAGCCGGCATAGAATACACCCCCCGCGGCATCGTGGTAGATTCTTCGATGCAGACCAGCGTCCCCGGCATCTATGCCATAGGCGACATCACCGGAGGACTGATGCTGGCCCACGTAGCCTCCGCCCAGGGAAGAAGGGCTCTTAACCACATCTGCGGCCTGGCCGATTCCATAGACTTCTCGGTAGTGCCGGCGGCTGTGTTCACAGTGCCCGAAGCCGCCACTGTCGGCAAGTCCGAAGAAGAGTGCGCAGGCTTCGAAATCCTCACCGGCAAGGCTAACTACCGCGCCAACGGCAAGGCCGTGGCCTCCGGGGAAGCCGACGGCTGGTGCAAAGTCATAGCCGAGAAGGAAAGCCGCCGCATAATCGGCGTCCACATCCTCGGCGCCCACGCATCCGACATTATCCACGAAGCCGCCGTGCTCGTGGCCCTCGGAGCCACCCTGGACGCCGCTTCCGATATAATCCACGCGCATCCGACACTCAGCGAAGTGCTCCACAGCGCTATCCGCAATGCCGCATCATAATTGTCCGCTTCTATGAAACTGTTACTTGCAATGGCTCTGCTGACCACGCTCGCAGCCCCGCGCTACGAAATCGAAACCTTCCCTACCCCGGGCGGGCACAAGGTACAAATCACCCTCATCAAGCACGGCTCCCTCGCCATCAATTACGAAGGGTTCTGGATACAGATCGACCCCGTCACCGAGCACGGCAGACACACCGACTACGCCTCCGAGTTCCCGAAGGCTGACGTCATACTCGTGACCCACGAGCACGGCGACCACCTTGATCCTGCCGCTATTGCGGCGTTGAGCGGTCCCGGGACGAACATATATCTCAACCAGTGGGGTTGGGCGCAGCTGGGAAGCGGCGAAGTGCTGCAGAACGGGGACACCCGCCAGCTCCGTGGAGACGTGAAACTCGAAGCCGTGCCCGCCTACAACACGACCGCAGGAAGGGAGCACTTCCACCCCAAGGGCCACGGAAACGGCTACCTCCTCACGATCGACGGGCTGCGCATCTACGTGGCCGGGGACACGGAAGACATACCGGAGATGGAGGACCTTTCGGATATCGACATCGCCTTCCTGCCTGTCAACCAGCCCTACACTATGACCGTGGACCAGTGCGTGCGGGCCGCCAGGATGATTGCGCCCAAAGTGTTGATTCCCTATCACTTCTCCGGCACGGACCTTTCGAAACTGCCTTCGCGCCTCCCCGGCGTGAAGGTGCTTCTGCGCAAGATGCAATGAGCGGGCGCTGCATACGCCCCGCCCGCCCCGAGGATCTCGGAGCCATAATGGCCGTACTGGACGCTGCCAAGGGCATTATGCGCGCTTCCGGCAACACCGGCCAGTGGGTGGGAGGCTACCCGTCCGAGGAAGCCATCCTGGGAGATATCGCCGCCGGCGGAGGATATGTCGTGGCGGACAATGGGAAGCCGGTGGGCTACTTTGCCTTCCTGCCGTCTCCGGAGCCGACCTACGGCAAGATTTACGGCGGAGAGTGGCTGGATGACGCCCTCCCCTACCACGTGGTCCACAGGATCGGCAGCTACCCGGAAGTGCACGGGGTCTTCGCCTCCATTATGGACTGGTGCTTCGAGGCCGACCCCAACATACGCATTGACACGCACCGGGATAACCTGATTATGCAGCACAACATCCTCAAGCACGGATTCAGTTACTGCGGAATCATCCTGCTCGCATCAGGGGACGAGCGCCTCGCATATCAGAAAATAAAGGCCGGCAAGGAATAACCCGCCGGCCTTTAATGAATCCGAGGCTAAGGACTAGCTCATCTCCGCACGGGCGAGAGCATCCTTGTAGTACTTCTGATTGACGAAGACATCCTCCTTGTAAGGGTTGATGTGACGCTTCTTGGAAGTGTAGATGATGTAGCAGAGGGCTACGGCGTTGGTAACCAGTGCAAGGGCGCTGATGACAATCATCATAGTAGGGTTGGCAGCGACCACTGAAGGATCGACCGTCGTGCCCACGATGCCGTCGACAGCGGCCTGGCCGCCTGCTGCATAGAGCTTCTCGATGGTGGCGACACCCTCGGGATAGAGCACGGGAAGAGTTGCCCAAGAGAACCACTGCTGGCCGTTCTTGAAGGTCTCCTGGAACAGGGGGAACACCTGTGCGAACATACACCAGATAGCCAGGGTGTTGGCGCGGTTCTGGATCCAGCCGCCGCGGTTCCACATAAGGGCTGCGATGGTCGGAGCAAGAAGCAGGGCGATACCGCAATACCAGCTGTGGGTAGGCAGGCAGTTGTAGGTGTAGGCGAAATTCCAGATGTCATAGACAAGGATGTAAACCCAGGTCATATCGGCCCAGATCATATCCTTCTTGTCCTTGGAAGGATAAACGTTCCACCAGGCGGTCATACAGAAGATGTTCAGAAGACCTGCGACACCGTTCATCACGTTGTGCCAGCCGCCATACTGCCATACACCTTCAGAGGTGAGCCACCACTTGTTCCATCCCATAACGGCGCTCTCGAAGTCGGAAACGCAGGCAATCAGGATGTTGATGGCCACGATGATGAAGGGGAAAGGCTTGAACCAGTGCTTCGCGCCGATGCCCCACTTGTACTTAATCATCATAAAGCCGATGCATCCTGCGGTGGCAGCGTAAAGCTTGGCATAGTGGAACCATCCCTGCATATAAACGTGGGTCTGGTTTTCAAGAGCCCACTGTGCACCTGTCCTGACCCCGATCCAAATTGCGAGGAAGTAGATGGTCAGAGCAGCCGGGACTGCCAGGAACATTGTAATGCCGCCAAACTTGGTGCGGCGTGCAAATTCATTAAGGAGAATAAGACCGGCCAGGACGACCAGCAGCATTCCCCACTGAGAGAGGGCGTTAGCCCCATAAACTTGGAAAAACATTTGATAAGATTGTTTTTGTTATTAATAATGGTTGGTAGTTATACTTCTATTTCCTTGATTTCCACTTCATTGCCGCGAAGCAGCCAAGTACTCTCGCTACCGCAGCTGGGGCATTTTTTACCGTTGGGTACCGTCTCGTACTCGCACCCGCAACCGTCGCAATGAGTCACCGCCGGGATTATGTTTATCTTGAGCTCGCATCCCCGCAGCATATCTTCCTTGTCGGCGGCCCAGCGCCAGCAGTCAGTAAGATACTCCGGAATGATCGTGGAGACCTCGCCGATGTTCATCACAACGGCCGAGACCTTCTCCACGCCATTCTCCTGCGCGGCCTTCTTGACGTCGCGGATTATGTAAAAGACAATGCCAAGCTCGTGCATTACTGCTTCTTCTTGAAGAGAATCCTGGCCTCCCGCTTGATCATATAAGGCAGGATGCCTCCGAACTTGCCTTCGGAAGTGCGCATCACGCTGGCCTCGGGATGCTCGCGGTGGAGGTGGATGGCGTCGAATCCGCACTTGGTCGTACAGATTCCGCAGCCGATGCACTTGTTGGGATCCACCACGGAAGCGCCGCAGCCCAGACAGCGGGCGGTCTCCTTGCGGACCTGCTCCTCGGTCAGGGTCAGATGGTACTCCTGGAACGGGTTCTCGCGGGCGGCGTCGCCGACCACCTGGCGGGAAGAGTTGTCGTAGGACTCTACGACGATGTCTTTCTTGTTGAGCTCGATGAAGTCGCG
>ONLD01000013.1 GCA_900318565.1 uncultured Bacteroidales bacterium | reverse complement strand
GGAAAAGACAATTGCCCGTGGCGCACAAGTCCCTGAACATCAGTTGTTTCCTAATTTTGCTTGCGTTATTTCGCGTGCAACCAAAAGTCGTAATGTGCTGTTGTATAGCCTCTTGCCGGCCACGCGGCTGATGCCTTGAATAAAAGCATTAGGCCAGAATAAAAAAAGACTTATATTTGTGAATATGAGAAGAATAAAAGGTTTATTGTCGTTGAGCGTGTCACTGATACTGGTCAGTGGCTGCAATGCTATAAATGCCAAGATTGACTGGCCGTGGGAGGTCTATTATAGCGTAGAATATGAATTGAACGGAGAAAGATTCGAATATACAGAGCACGACCCGGTTCACTATTCGTTGTCTAGAGGACAAAACTATAGAAAGCCGAGTTTCAGCGCCCCGGAAGACAGGCTTCAGGTTCATTTCGTGTTCAATAATCTCGTATCCCCCGGTGTACTTAATAGCCTTGATAGACTTGATAGCAATAATCGCATCTTATACGAAGCGCGGTTCTCTTCTGATACGACATTTTTTGTTGCGGGCAAGAAGTATTATTCTTCACTCTCGGATGTCTGGCTTTACCCGGCAGGAGAAATGATGCCCGGAAGCACAAAAGACTTAGTCTTCTGGCTGGAAAAAGGGCAGGGTGATGTGTCGTTCTCAGTTTGTTTTGAATGCAAAAAGATTCCAAATTCCGGCACGGAAATACCGTTTAACAAATGTGATACAATATATTGCACAAACGGTCGGATAGATATCTATAACAGATGCCCTATAGATAACCCCCATAATTACGATTTCCTTCGGACTGAGTGATTGGACCCGTGCAAGGCCTCCCGGAAGCAGAGAATACGAAAAAAAGCAGTATATTTGTAAGTTATATCGAAAATAGCAAACAAATATACGACTATGAGCAAGAAAGTACTTCTGATGATTCTCGACGGTTGGGGCGAAGGACGCCACGACCATAGCAATGCAATCTACACCCAGGGAGCCCCGTTCATCGACTCTCTCCGTGCCAAATATCCGATGGCCCACCTCCACGCCTGCGGCGAATACGTCGGCCTGCCCGACGGCCAGATGGGCAACAGCGAGGTCGGGCATATGAACCTCGGCGCCGGCCGCATAGTGTACCAGGATCTCGTGAAGGTCAATATGGCCTGCCGCAGCCACTCCCTGATGGACAACAAGGAAATCAAGGCCGCCTACGACAACGTCAGGCGCAACGGCGGCAAGCTCCATTTCTTCGGCCTCTGCTCCCACGGCGGCGTGCACTCCTCCCTTGACCACCTCTATGAATTCCTCGCCGAGGCGAAGAAAGCCGGTCTCCCCGATGTCTATGTGCACTGCTTTATGGACGGCCGCGACACCGACCCCCGCAGCGGCCTCGGCTTCGTCGAGGAACTCGAAGAGAAAATGGCTGAGACGACCGGCCGCATCGCTACTGTCTGCGGACGCTTCTACGCAATGGACCGCGACAAGCGCTGGGGCCGCATCAAAGAGGCCTATGATATGCTCGTGGAAGGCAAAGGCGCGCAGTTCGAGAGCGCCCGGGAAGCCATCCGCGCATCCTACGAGGAGGGCGTGACCGACGAATTCATCAAGCCCGTCGTCATCACCAAGGACGGAAAGCCGCTCGCCAAGGTCGAGGAGGGCGACACCGTGATTTTCTACAACTTCCGCAACGACCGCGCCCGCGAGCTCACCAACGTCCTCACGCAGAACGATATGCCCGAGGAAGGTATGCACACCATACCTCTCTACTACTGCACCCTCACTCCCTACGACGCCTCCTTCAAGGGCCTGCACATCCTCTTCGACAAGGAGGAAGTCAAGGACACCCTCGGCGAGACCATCTCCAAGGCCGGCCTGAGGCAGCTCCGCATCGCCGAGACCGAGAAATACGCGCACGTGACATTTTTCTTCAACGGCGGCCGCGAGACCCCCTTCGAGGGCGAGGACCGCATCCTGGTCAATTCCCCCAAGGTGGCGACCTACGACCTGCAGCCCGAGATGAGCGCCGTCGAGGTGACCGACCGCCTGTGCGAAGCAATACGCAGCGAGAAGGAAGACCTCATCATCCTCAACTACGCCAACGGCGATATGGTCGGCCACACGGGTGTGTACAAGGCCATCTGCAACGCCGTAGGCTGCATCGACGGATGCGTGGAGACGACCATCACCTGCGCCCTCAACCACGGCTACACGGTGCTCCTGACCGCCGACCACGGCAACGCCGACTATGCGGTCAACGAAGACGGCTCTCCCAACACCGCCCACTCCCTCAACCTGGTGCAGTTCATCGTGATTGGAGCCGGCGACGAGGTGAAGACCGTCAAGGACGGAGCCCTTTGCAACGTAGCCCCGACCATCCTGAAGCTTATGGGCATCCCCCAGCCCGAGGCTATGACAGCCGAACCTCTCATCTGATGTACCGGCTCGAACCCATTCTGCGCCCTATGATTTGGGGCTCGGAACTCTGGGTGCTCTCGGGCTATCCGGAGCGGCTCTCCGTGATTGCCGACGGCCCCTGCAAGGGGATGAACATCAACGAATTGGTCGCCCGCGAGAAGGAGCGCCTGATGGGCGGGGAAGTATATCGCCGCTACGGCGACGAGTTCCCCCTGCTGGTCAAGTTCCTCGACGTGCACGCCCCGTTGAGTATCCAGGTGCATCCTTCGGAGGAGTTCGCCAGGACGCGCCAGGGCCTGCACGGCAAGACGGAGATGTGGTATGTCATAAGGGCGGAAAAAGACGCCGGCCTTATGTGCGGATTCTCCAGGGAAATCACTCCGGAGGAATTCGGGAAGCGGGTCGCCGACGGGTCGATTACGGAAGTCATCGCCCGCCACGATATAGCCCCCGGGGACGTGTTCTTCATCCCGCCGGGAAGGGTGCACGCCCTGCTGGAAGGCAGCTATATCGCCGAGATACAGCAGACTTCGGATTCTACCTACCGCATCTGGGACTACAACCGCCCCGGGCTTGACGGAAAGCCCCGGCCGCTCCATACCGCCCTGGCGAAGGACGCCCTGGACTACAAGGTCTATGAGCACTACAAGACGCCATATACCCCCGCCCGCGAGGCGGAGGTGCCCCTGGTGGAGTGTGAGTATTTCACGACCTCGGTGCTGGATATTTCCGGCCGCTTTGTCAAGGACCTCCGTGGCCTGGACAGTTTCCTTATAGTAATGTGCCTGGAGGGCGGGGGAGTGCTCCGTGCCGAGGGGGAGGAGGTGCGCGCAGGCGCCGACGGCTGCATACTTGTGCCCGCCAGCGCGCAGTCAGTTGAATTTGAACCGGACAGAGAGGGTATGAAAGTCCTCCTGAGCCACGCTTGACAGAATATGAAAAGAAGAAGCAAGAAAGGCGACAAGCCTCGGCAGAAGTCGCATACCGGGTCTTCGCGAAGGCAGGTCCCGCATTTTGTAGGAAAGGTACAGATGACCCGCGAGGGCTACATCTTCGTGATTGTGGACGGCCAGGACGATGATATCTATGTCAAGGCCGCCAAGACCCGCCACGCCCTCAACGGCGACCTTGTGCGGGTGGCGGTGACCCGTCCCGGAGGCCGCGGGCAGCGGCGCGAAGGAGAGGTGGTCGAAATCCTCGAGCACAGCAAGGCTCCGTTCGTTGGATATATGCACTACGTCGGCGCCCAGGCCTGGGTGCTGATGCAGAGCAAGTTTATGCCCTACGACATCCAGGTGGACGCGGAGCAGGCGCGGAGCCTGGGAGCGCAGGCCGGGATGAAAGTGGCGGCCGTAGTGGACCGCTGGCAGCGGGGCGAGGCGTGCCCCCTGGGCCACATAGTGGACGTGCTCGGCACGCCGGGCGACAACGACACCGAGATGCACGCCATTCTTGCCGAGTTCAACCTGCCTTACCGCTTCGATGAAGAGGTGGAGCACGCCGCGGACAAGATTTCCGAAGCCATCACAGCCGAAGACCTCAAGGGGCGCAAGGATTTCCGTGACACCCTCACCTTCACGATAGACCCCTCCGATGCCAAGGATTTCGACGACGCGCTGTCTTTCAAGAGGCTGGAGAACGGCAATTACGAGGTCGGCGTGCATATCGCCGACGTGTCCTACTATGTCAGGCCCGGCAGCGCCGTGGACAAGGAAGCCCGCGAGAGAGGCACATCCGTGTATCTCGTGGACCGCACCGTGCCTATGCTGCCCGAGAAGCTCTGCAACAAGTTGTGCTCGCTGCGCCAGGACGAAGACAAGCTGACTTTCTCCGCCGTGTTCGAGATAGGGCCGAAGGGAGCCGTGAAGTCGCGCTGGATAGGCCGCACCGTCATCCGCTCCGACCGTCGTATGGACTACGACCAGGCCCAGGCTATCATCGACAACCCGCCGCAGGAGGAGAGCCGTACCGCCCTGGATGACGCCGTGCTCACCCTGAACCGCCTTGCTCACATCCTTCGGGAAGCCCGTTTCAAGGCCGGCGCCATCAATTTCGACCGCCCAGAGATGAAGGTGGAGGTGGACGAGAACGGCAAGCCCGTGCGCGTGTACCAGAAAATCGCCCGTGAGTCCAACAACCTCATCGAAGAGTTTATGCTGCTCGCCAATCGCACCGTGGCTGAATTCGTGGCCACCGGCGGCAGGATGAACGGCGTGCCGCTGAAGAGCGCAAAGACTTTCGTGTACCGCGTCCACGGGGAGCCCAATTTCGAAAAGCTTGAGGGCCTGAGGGGCTTCGCATCCAACTTCGGCTACCAGATGGCGGAGGCCACTTCCGGCAAGGGAGCGGCGTCGGCCCTGCGGGAGCTGCTGGGCGCCGCCAAGGGCAAGCCCGAGTATGATGCATTCGAGAACATAGCCCTGCGCAGTATGGCCAAGGCCGTGTACAGCACCGACAACATCGGCCACTACGGCCTTGCGTTCAAGTTCTACACCCATTTCACTTCCCCTATACGCCGTTATCCCGACCTTATGGTGCACCGCCTGCTGAGCAGCTACCTGCGCAGCGGGGATTCCGCCGACAAGCGCAAGTTCGAGCAGGAGTGCGTCCACGCCTCCGAGCGCGAGCTGGTGGCCGCCGATGCCGAGCGCACGAGCGTGAAGTACAAGCTCGTGGAGTTTATGCAGGACAAGGTGGGACAGGAATTCGAAGGCGCCGTGTCCGGAATGACGGAATGGGGAATGTACGTGGAAATCGACGAGACGCATATCGAAGGAATGGTGCCCCTGCGCGAGATCCGCTCCGATTTCTATGAATTCGATGAATCGCACTACCGCCTCGTGGGCCGCCGTACCCGGAAGCAGTTCCGCCTCGGCGACAGGGTGCGGATACGCGTTAAGAACGCCAACCTGGAGCAGCGACTCCTGGATTATGAACTTATTGAAAATGAAGAAGATTCTACCCCTGTGCCTGCTGCTCCTGACGCTCCTGCCGGGCGGCGGGGCCGTAAACGCTCAGCCTCGAAAAGATAGGCTGACCGAGTACATAGGCTACTTTGCTTCCGACTCTCTCAAGGGACGCGGGGCGGCTACCCGCGGAGCAATCCTCGCCCGCGAATACATTGCGGCGCGCTACAAGGAATGTGGCCTTCAGCCCTTCTTCGGGGGGGATTTTATGGTGCCGTTCACTAAAAACGGGACTTCTTACTGCAATGTGGTGGGACTCATAGAGGGCAGCACCCTGAAGGATGAGTACATAGTGCTCGGCGCCCATTACGACCATCTCGGCGTAAAGAACGGGCAGATTTATCCCGGTGCCGACGATAACGCTTCCGGCAGCGCCGCCCTGATTGAAATCGCGCGGGCGCTTTGCGGGGAGCGCGGCGAGTTGCAGCGCAGCGTGATTATCGCCGCTTTCGACGCCGAGGAAATCGGCCTCTACGGCAGTACGGCCCTTGCCGAGTTCCTGGACGGGCTTGTGGGCATAGAGCATATCAAGTTGATGATGAGCGTGGATATGGTGGGGCGCTACAACCACAGCGGGAAGCTCACGCTCGAGGGCGTGGCTACCATACGCGACGGAAAGGTCCTGGCGCAGGAGACAGCCCGGCGGCATTCGGTGAATGTGCGCACGAAGAATTTCGAGACCTCGGTGCTTACGGCTACCGACACGGACGGTTTTGCCCGCAAGGGCGTGCCCACGCTGGCCGTCTCCACGGGCCTTCACCCCCAGTACCACAAGCCTTCCGACAGGCCGGAACTCATTGACTATGAGGGATTGGACAAGGTCACGGGCTACCTTTCGGATTTCGCCCTGCAGGCTGCATCGGACCCTTCCCTGGAGGCCAGCGGAAGGCTTGCCGGCAAGCACAGCGGCAAGGCTCGGACCTTTGAGTTCGGCGTGACAGCCTCCGTGGGGCAGGGCCGGCTCGCCTTCCCCAAAGCGGATTTCACCACGAGGCCCGGGATGGCTTATTCAGCCGGTATAACGAGCCTCATCAATATAGGCAAGTCCGGCTTCCAGCTGGACGTGCTGTATGAGAATGCGGGTGCCCGTTTCCCTTCGACGGCTGAGCCTTTCGGCCGCGGGCAGAATTTCCGGCACAGCGCCGTGACGGTGCCTCTGTACCTGCGGCTAAAGACCGGAGAGGGCGGGGAATACGGTTTCATCGGCTTCGGAGGCTTCTATTCCTATTGCTTCAGCCACAGCTTCGACAATGATAATCCGGCCTGGGGCTTCAATCCCCACGAGGGAGGCATCGCAGCCAATTTCGGCATCAAGGTGGCCGGCCTGATGCTGTCCTGGGACTTCCGCTGGCAGCTCGGCGACCTGTTCCCTTCCGGGGAGCCCGCCCGCCTTCGCACCGGCACCTATCTAAAGGCATCCTGGCTGTTCTGATGAGGCTGGAATTCACCAAGATGGAGGGCTGCGGCAACGACTACATCTATATAGATGCGGCCCGTTTCGACGTGGCTGACCCTGCGGCCCTTTCGGTGCGCCTCTCCGACCGGCATTTCGGCATAGGTGCCGACGGGCTGGTGCTCATCGGGCGCTGCCCGGAGGCGGATTTCTCTATGCGTATGTTCAATGCCGACGGCTCCGAAGGGGCTATGTGCGGCAATGCGGCGCGCTGCATAGGGAAATATGTCTTCGACCGTGGGCTGACGGACAAGCGCTCGCTGACCCTCTCCACGAAGTCCGGCATCAAGCAGCTTACTCTCCACACGGGCGCGGACGGCCTCGTCGATAGCGTTACCGTCGGAATGGGGGGCTTCCGCATCGAGGCGGTGGATTTCGGCGTTGAGGCGGGAGATTCATTGCTGAGAGGGGTGCTCGTGGATGTGGGGAATCCGCATTTCGTGGTGTTCTGCCCCGATGCGGACGCGGTGGACTTGCAGCGGGTAGGTCCGTCGGCGGAGAAGCATTTCGAGGGAGGCCGGAACGTGGAATTCGCTTCCGTGAGGCCTGACGGCAGCATCCGGATGCGCGTCTGGGAGCGGGGGAGCGGCATCACGCTCGCCTGCGGCACCGGGGCCTGCGCCACAGCCGCAGCCGCCGTGACCCTCGGTCTCGCCGGCAGCCCCTGCCTTCTGCGTATGGACGGCGGTGAACTCGAAGTCACCTGCAAAGACGGCCGCCTGCTTCTGAAAGGCCCGGCCCGCACCGTCTTCGACGGGACTATCTGAATTTCTTGTCCTCTTCGAGCATTCCGAGGTAGGAGTTGTAGCGCTCTGGGCTGATTGAGCCCTCGTCCACGCCCGCCTTTACGGCGCAGCCGGGCTCGTGGGTGTGCGTGCAGGGGACGAAGCGGCAGCCATCCGCAACCCGCAGCATTTCGGGGAAGTATTTGGAAATCTCCTCCTTTTCGAGGTCCACGAGGCCGAATCCCCGCAGGCCCGGAGTGTCAACTATGAATCCGCCGCTGCTCAAAGGGTACATCTCATATAGGGATGTGGTGTGCTTGCCTTGCAGGTGGGCCGTGCTGATGCGCCCCACCTTAGGGTCCAGCGAAGGGTCCAGGGCCTTGATGACCGAACTCTTGCCCACGCCCGATTCGCCGCTCAGGAGGCTCGTGCCGCCGGAGCAGACGGTGCGCAGGTAATCGATGCCCTCGCCCGTAAGCGCCGAACACTCGACGACTTCGTAGCCGGCGCCCCTGTAGATCGAGCAGAAACGCTCCACTTCCTCTCCTGCCAGATCCCGGTAGAGGTCCAGTTTGTTGAGCACGATGACCGGCCTGACTCCATAGACCTCGCAGGTCACCAGCAGGCGGTCCAGGAATGGCAGCTTGATTTCGGGAAAGTACAGAGTAACCACCAGCAGGGCCCTGTCCAGGTTGGCCGCAATCACGTGCGACTGCCGCGAGAGGTTGGTGCTGCGGCGGATGACGTAGTTGGTGCGGGGCAGCACGCTGCGTATCACGGCGGGGTGCAGCTCGTCGGCGCGTTCCCCGTCCAGCTCGTATTCGACCCTGTCGCCCACGGCTACTGGATTCGTGGCTCCGGAGCGCTCCAGACGCACTTTTCCCCGCAGCACGGCGGGAAACGGCGCCCACTGCGGCAAGGGGCTCAGCAGGAAGTGGCTGCCGGCATTCTTGACTACGGTGGCCTCCATTACTTCACCCTGCCGACAAGCTTCTCGGCAAATGCCAGCAGCGGCTGCGTATCGGCGTGCAGGCCGTCGAGCGCGGCGATTGCTGAATCGGAGAAACGGACGATTTCCGCCAATGCGTCCACGCCCACGCCCAGGGCGTCGTACTGCCGCTTCACTGCGGCAAAATCGCGGCTCTTGAAGAGTTCGATAAATGCTTCAGGGTCTGGGGACTTCTCCATAGCGCGCAGGGTGAGCCAGCTCTTCTTGCCGTTGGCGACGTCGCCTCCGATGGGCTTCCCGAACACCTTTTCGTCCCCGTACGCGTCGAGGTAGTCGTCCGCGATCTGGAACGCCATACCGAGGTCGTAGCCGTAGCGGTACAGGGCCTCGCATTCCTTCTGAGGGGCGCCGGCCACGAGGGCTCCCGTCTTTGCGGCGCAGGCTATGAGCACTGCCGTCTTCAGCGCTATCATATTCTCGTACTGAGACATAGATACGGAGTCGAGGCTCTCGAACTCCATATCGTACTGCTGTCCTTCGCACACCTGCCCGGCAGTTGAGGAGAAGAGGTCAACCACAGCCGCGCGGCATTCCTGCGGCACCTTGACGATGTGTTTGTAGGCCTCGATGAGCATCACGTCGCCGCTCAGTATGGCCGTGTCTTCGCTCCACTTCTTCCATACCGTGGGCACGCCCCGGCGAAGCGGGGAATGGTCCATAATGTCGTCGTGGATGAGGGTGAAGGAATGGAAAATCTCGAGCGCCTGGGCCGCTTCCAGGGCTCCCTGGCACGGCTCGCCGCCGTAGAGACTGTACGCGAGAAGGCAGAGGTTGGGGCGGATACGCTTGCCGCCGATGCCTATCATATACCTCAGGGGGTCATAGAGGCCCGTCGGGTTTGAAGGGAATGAAATTATACTGTCGTCAAACATAGGATACAAATATAATCAAAAGTCCTAAACCCGGCAATTTTGTATATCTTTGCATTATGAAACTTGTATTTGCTACCGGCAACAAAGACAAACTCCGCGAGGCCCGGGAAATCCTGGACGGTATCGTAGAGGTGGTGGGCCCCGCGCAACTGGGAGTGTTCGAAGAAGTCGAAGAGAACGGTCTGACGCTGAAAGAGAATTCGGTGCTGAAAGCCAGGGGCTACCGCGCGCTCTGCGGCCTGGACTGCTTCGCCGACGACACGGGCCTGGAAGTAGATGCCCTGGGAGGAGCTCCGGGAGTGCACGCCGCCCGCTATGCGGTGGACGTGGCCCGGCGGGACGGCCTTCCGCTGCCTCCTGACCACGATTTCTCGGCAAATATAGATACCCTTCTGCGTGAACTGTCCCTCCATCCGGGCGAGCCCCGTACCGCCAGGTTCCGCAGCGTCGTGACCCTTACCCTCGGCGGCGGGCTGCACTTCTTCGAAGGCACCCTCGAGGGCAGCATCGCTTCCGTCCGCAGCGGCTCCGGCGGCTTCGGTTACGACCCCGTGTTCCTGCCCGACGAATATCCGGGACGGAGCGTGGCTGAGCTGCCGCAGGAAGTCAAGAACGCCATCTCCCACAGGGGCAAGGCCCTTCGTGCAATGGCACAATGGTTGAAGCAGAACTGCAATCTGTAATCGGATGAAAATGAAGAAAACTCTCATATCCCTGCTGCTCGTGTGCGCTACGCTCGCCGCGGGCGCCCAGTCCAAGAGCTTCAAGCTCGGCAAGTGGTCTGAAATCCACTCCTCCATACTCAAAGAGCTCAACCGCGCCTACGTGGATTCGCTTCCCGTGGACCGCATCGAACGCGCCGGCATAGACGCAATGCTCTCCAACCTCGACCCGTACACCGTCTATGTGCCCGAAGAGGAAAACGAAGACCTGCGTATGATGATCAACAAGAGCTACGGAGGCATCGGCGCCGTCATCTACAAGCCCGACCTGCAGGGCAACGTCATCATCAACGAGCCCTACAAGGATTCTCCTGCCTATGGAGCGGGGCTGCGTGCCGGCGACGAGATACTGCTGATCGACGGGCAGAGCGTGAAGGGGCTGACGAGCGCGGAATGCAGCGAGAAGATGCGCGGCACCCCGGGTACCAAAGTGCTTTTCAAGGTGAAGAAGGTCCACAGCGGCGAGCTCAAGGACGTGCGCGTGACGCGCCGCACCATCCACCTGCCCGACATCCAGTACGCCGGGATGGTGACTCCGCATACGGGCTACGTGCTGCAGACCGGCTTTACCGAAGGCGTGGCCGCGCAGCTGCGTGCTGCCATCCAGAATCTCCGCAAGGGCGGACAGCTCGACACGCTGGTGCTTGACCTTCGCGGCAACGGCGGCGGCCTGCTCAACGAGGCCGTGGACATCGTGTCCATCTTCGTGCCCAAGGGGTCCGTGGTCGTGACTGCAAAGGGCCGCGAGAACGGCTCGTCCTACACCAGCCGCACCACCCAGGCTCCGCTGGATACTGAACTGCCGCTGATTGTGCTGGTGGATTCAGGCTCCGCTTCGGCTTCGGAAATCGTATCCGGCGCCCTCCAGGACCTCGACAGGGCCATCATCATCGGCACTCGCACCTTCGGCAAGGGCCTTGTGCAGAGCATTCGTCCCCTGCCTTACGGCGGGCAGCTGAAGCTCACTTCGGCCAAGTACTACACCCCCAGCGGCCGCTGCGTGCAGGCGATTGACTATTCGCACCGCAATGAAGACGGCTCCGTGGGACACATTCCCGACTCGCTGACGCACGAATTCAAGACCGCCCGCGGCCGCATCGTGCGCGACGGAGGCGGCATCACGCCCGACATCATAGTCAAGCCCCACGAGTACAGCCGCCTGACTTATTCGCTGGTGCTCAACGGTGTGGTGGAGCAGTATGCCCTCGAATATGTGCGCAATCATACGAGCATCCCTCCGACCGACGAATTCTGCCTCTCGGACGCTGATTACGAGGACTTTATCAAGTTTGCCGAGGGTAAGGAATTCGATTACAGGTCAAGTGCCAAGACCTACTTCGACCTGGTGCGCAAGGAGCTTGCCAGGGACGGCCTGCAGGATGCTATGTCCAAGGAGCTGGACGCGCTGGGCAAGGCCCTGGATATGGAGAAGGAAGAGTTCCTGAGACTCAAGAAAGACGAAATCGTACCCTTCATCGAAGAAGAAATCGTGGTGCGCTACTACTTCCAGCCCGACGGGGTGAAGCTCCGCCTGCGCTACGACACCCAGCTCCGGGAAGCCCTCCGCCGCGCCGCCTCATTCACGTTTGAGTAATGGACAGGAAATCTCTCGAAATAATGTCGCCTGCAGGCAACTTCGAGTGCCTGCACGCCGCCATCCAGGGAGGTGCCGATTCCGTGTATTTCGGTGTCGGGCACCTCAATATGCGCTCCCACAGCGCCAACAACTTCGCCCCTGAAGACCTGCCGGAAGTCGTGCGGATCTGCCACGAGGCTTCCGCCAAGGCTTACCTTACCCTGAATATCATCCTCTACGACGGAGACCTGCAGGCGATGCGTGAAGCCCTGGATTCAGCCCGCGCGGCAGGCGTGGATGCGGTGATAGCTTCGGACATAGCCGCCATCGAGTACGCCCGCAGCATCGGCCTCGAAGTCCACGCCTCCACCCAGCTCAACGTCTCCAACCTGGAGTCGCTGCGCTTCTGGTCCCGCTGGGCCGACGTGGTGGTGCTTGCCCGCGAGCTCAACCTGGACCAAGTGAAGGATATCCACGAAGCCGTGGAGCGCGAAGGCATCTGCGGCCCTTCAGGGAAGCCCGTGCGTATAGAGATGTTCGCCCACGGAGCCCTTTGTATGGCTGTCAGCGGCAAGTGCTACCTGAGCCTGCAGGCCTACGGGTCTTCGGCCAACAGGGGCGCCTGTATGCAGCTCTGCCGTAGGGGCTACGAGGTCCGGGACCTCGAGACGGGCTACACGCTGGATATCGACAACAAGTATATTATGTCCCCCAAGGACCTGTGCACCATTGAGTTCCTGCCGCGTATGATCGACAGCGGCGTGCGGGTGCTGAAGATTGAAGGACGGGCCCGCAGCGCCGACTACGTGAAGCGCTGCACAGCCTGCTACCGCAGGGCCGCCGACGCGGTCGCGGACGGGACTTTTACTCCCTCCCTTGCGGCGGCGCTCAAGGAAAAGCTTGCCGAGGTCTTCAACCGGGGCTTCTGGGACGGTTATTATCAGGGCGCCTATCTGGGGCAGTGGAGCGAAATCTACGGCTCCCACGCCACCCGCCGCAAAGTCTATTGCGGGCGCATCAGCAACTGGTTCGACCGCATCGGCGTGGCTGAGATCACCGTTGAGGCGACAGACCTCAGAAAGGGCGACGAGATTATGGTCATCGGCTCCACCAGCGGGGTCACGCAGCTGACAGTCAGCGATATGCGCGTCAACCTGGTGCCCTGCGAGAAGGCTGCCAAAGGGGAGCGCTGCTCCGTGGTCATACCGGAGGGCCCCAGCGGGCAGCACGTCCGTCGGGGAGACAAAGTCTATCTCTGGGTGGAGGCTCAGTAATTCTCGTGGCTCATAGCCATATAGTCGCGGAAGAGGGCCAGGCACTCTTCGCGGTCTATTTCGGTCATATAGCCTTCGAGTTTGTCGCGGCCGCCGAAAATCTTGTCGAACTTATCGTCGCGGAAGCCGATAAGGCCGTTGTCGGCGATATTGCATCCGTAGTATATCTTACTGATATTGGCCCACATACAGGCACATAGGCACATATGGCAGGGCTCGCCCGTGGTGTACAGTTCGCATCCGCTCAGGTCGAAAGTCCCCAGGCGCCGTCCGGCGTCCCTTATGGCCGCCACTTCGCCGTGGCAGGTGGCGTCGTTGTCCCGCAGCACGCAGTTGTGGCCGCGGCCCACGATCTTTCCGTCCTTGACTATCACCGTCCCGAACGGACCGCCGTGTCCTTGCTCAATGCCTTCCCGCGCCTCGCGGATTGCCAGTTCCATATATCTGTTCATCGTTCGAATCTTTTAATAATCTGCAAATATAGCGATAATTTTCCGTATCGGGCGAGCCCTAGCGGGATATGAAGGAGACGCTGCGGGAGGCGCCGCCTTCGTCCAGGACCACCAGGACGTGCTTGCCGGGCTCCGGGTGCATCATCAAATCGTGCTCCCCGACAGTCTGGCCGAGGTAGCGGTCGTCCAGGTGCCAGTATAGCACGGCCTTGGGATCCCTGTGCGCCGCCCGGGCCACGAAGCCCTGCTCCTTGCCGTCGAGCCCCACGGTGGTCACCACGGTGATGCCCTGGTGCGGGTAGAGAATCTCTATGGGACGGCCGCTGTCCGAGGCGGCGTCAAAGCCGGGGTGCTTAGGCGGCAACGGCCTGTAATCCAGGTGGTTCTTCATATAGTACCACTCCATTGCCGGTGGCAGCACGAACCATACTTTCTCGACCATCTTCTCCACGGGGTAGCAGCTGCTGTTGACCAGATACTGCTGGTCGGCGTCGAGGTGCACCACTTTATGGAAACGGCATTCGTCGGGCCTTTGCTCTATATCCGGCACCCACACCGTATCCCGTTCAGGGCACACCCTTGATGCGGGCAGTCCGCTGCGTCGGCACACAGTGGCGGGCACCAGGTCGTCAAGGGGCTTGGCGAACCAGCGCGAAGGCGGCAGTGCGGAGAAGACTTCGAACATCACGGGGGCGGCGTAACTCACGCCCGTCATCTGCGAGCGGCCTTCGCCGTCGCTGTTGCCAACCCACACTCCGACCACGTAGTCGGCGCTCACTCCCACGCTCCACGCGTCCCGGTTGCCCCAGCTCGTGCCTGTCTTCCACGCGATGCGCGCCGAGGAACTGAAGTCCATCCACGAAGCCTCCTCCTCGGGACGGCCGGCCTTCGAAAGGGCGTCGAAAGTCAGCCACACGGCTCCGCGCCCGAGCGGCGTGCCTTTAAGCGAGACGGCGTCTTCGCAGAGCGAGCCCGCCATCTCCCGGTAGGCGTCCACAAGGTCCTGGAGCGTGATTTCCGCGCCGCCGAGAATCAGCGACAGTCCGTAGTGGCCGGCATCCTTGTCGATGGTGCTGAAACCCATCTGCTGCAGCAGCTCCAGGAAGCGCGGGGCTCCGTACTGCTCCAGCATACGCACCGAGGGGACGTTGAGGGAACGTTGTATCACTTCGTCCGCGTGGACGGCTCCGTCGAAGGTGCGCAGGTAGTTGTGCGGCGAGAAGTTATCGTGGTTGTAGGGCGTGTCTTTGATGAGCTGGGAGGGGAAAATCTGCCCGCTCTGCAGCAGGGCGGCATACAGCAGCGGCTTGAGTGTGCTGCCGCTGGAGCGCCGCGCCGGAATCATATCCACCTCGGCGCCGCGCAGGCCTTTTGCCAGGCCGTGGGTGTTGCCGTAGTAGGCCAGCACCTCGCCCGTGCGCACGCTCCGCACCAGCACGGCGAGGTTATCGACGGCGTTCTGGTGGTTGAGTTCGAAATGGTTACGTGCGATGGCGCAGACCCTGTCCTGCAGAGGGGCGTCGATGCTGCACGTGTAGGCCTTGTCGCCGCCCTCCGCACGCAGGCGCTCCAGCAGGTGGTAGGCCTTGTCCGGCATCGGCAGAGGCTTGTCTGGCAGCGGCTCGTCTTTGGCGAGTTCGCACTCCAGGGCGTCTATCGTGCCCTCGGCCTGCAGCTTGTCCAGCAGGAAGTTGCGCTTCTGCAGCAGCTGGTCCCTGCCGCGGCCCGGGTGGATGAGGGCGGGGGAGTTGGGCAGTACGGCCAGCATAGCGCTCTCCGCCCAGGATAGGTTGTCTGCGGGGCGGCCGAAATAGCGCCAGGCGGCGGCCTCAAGCCCGACGACATTGCCGCCGAAAGGCGCGTTGGACGCATACAGGAGAAGGATTTTTTTCTTCGAGTGCCGGATTTCAAGGCGCGTGGCGAGCACCGCCTCAAGCATCTTTTCCGGGAGATTGCGCGGTGCGTCCGGGCGGCTCAGGCGGATTACCTGCATCGTCAGGGTGCTGGCGCCGCTGACCACCCGCCCGCGCGAGGAATTCTGCCGCACGGCCCTGCCGACTGAGAGGAAATCGATGCCAGGATGCCACCAGAAGCGCTTGTCTTCGTAGCAGACTATGCACTTGGCGAACTTCTCGGGCACTTCTTCTGCCGGGGGGAAGCGCCACTGCCCGTCGGCGGCTATGCGCGCTCCCAGGAGGGTGCCGTCCGCCGTGGTGAGCGTGGCGCATACGGGCGAGCGGAACAGCTTCCAGGGAAGGCAGAATATATATAAGAGCACAAAAGGGCTCAAAATCAAAATAATTTTCTTACATTTGGACATCAGCACAAAAATAACCAAAATATATGAAACTATCCAAACTATTCGCCAGTGCGCTGGCCACCGCTTTAGTCTTTGCGGGCTGCAACAATTCCAACCCTGCTCCCGTGAAGGACGGACAGCAGGACGGGACCTCCGCTTCCGCCTCAGCATCAGCCTCTTCCGAGTCTGTATATGAGGTATACGAGAACGACGAGGTGTCCGAGTCTCCTCTCCCTGAATCTCCCCAGATGCGTCTGGTCAGCAAGGGCTCCATCCTGCCGTCCAGCGGCAAGATGGACCTGCTCTTCAGCTCCTACGGCTATGCCAAGGCCCGCTTCCGCGTGCGCAAGGTCTTCACGAGCAACATCCTGCAGTTCCTGCAGTTCGACTCCTACGAGGCACGCTACAACCTCTCGAGGGTGGCGCGCGTGGTGGCTGATACTACGGTTGTGCTCGGCAGCTCCGACGCCCCGCATATCCGCACCGTACGCAACTACGCCCTGAGCCTGGACGAACTCATCAAGCCCGAGCCCGGAGCCATCTACCACGTGGAAATCCGCGGCCTGGATCCTCTCGAGGAAGAGGATTTCTGGGACAGCGACTCTTATTTCGGTGACTACGAGACCTACGACGAGCGCAACACGTTCCTGCTTGCCAGCGACGTGGCGCTTATCGCGAAGGGCGGCGACAACCGCTGGGAAGTCTTCGCCTGCGACATACTCTCCGGTGCTCCGCTCAAGGGCGCCAAGGTCAAGCTCTACGACGACGTGCTCCAGGAAATCGGCAAGGGCGTGACCGACAAGGACGGCCGCGTCAGCTTCCCGGCCGACGAGACCGGACGCTATGTGCTCGTCTCCTCCGACAAGGGCTCCGCATACCTTGCCCTGAAGTACGAGAAATCCCTTTCCACCAGCAACTTCGACGTCTCCGGCAGCTCCGCCCGCGGCGGCCTCAAGGCCTATATCTTCGGCGAGAGGGGCGTCTGGCGGCCCGGTGACACCCTCCATATCAGCGCCATCACGATGGCCGAAGACGGCGAGCTTCCGATAGGCCACCCGGTAGTGGCCGAGCTCCGCAACCCCGACGGCCAGGTGACCCGCACCGTCTCCGTCAAGAACGACGGCAGCCATATCTACCATTTCCCCTTCACCACCGACGCCGACGCCCCCACGGGCTCCTGGATGGTCAACGTGAAAGTGGGTGCGCAGACTTTCAACAAGTCGGTAAAGATAGAGACCGTCAAGCCCAACAAGCTGGACATTGACCTGCGCTTCGACCAGAAGTGGCTCGTGCCCAAGAGCAGCTGCGTCGGCACGGTGTCCGTCAAGTGGCTCTACGGCGCTCCCGGAGCCGACCTCAAGGTCAACGGCGACGTGGAACTTACCAACGCCCGCACCGCTTTCAAGGGCTATGAAGGCTATGACTTCAAGGACGAGTCGCGCGGTTTCGAGTCGCAGTCCCGCTACTACAGCGATATGCGCACCGACGACAACGGACAGGTGCAGCTGAACACCAATATGGATCTGCGCGGCGAGGGCGTGCCCGGTATGCTGGACATAGCTTTCACTATGCGCGCCTTCGAGCCTTCGGGCGAGTTCAGCTCCTCCTGGTTCAGCTTCAAGATGTCCCCGTTCGACACTTACGTAGGCATCAAGACCGACAAGAACACCACCGAATGGGGTGAGGAATACATCAAGTCCGGCACCGCCCACAAGTTCGACGTCGTGACCGTGGGCCCGGACGGCAGCCCCGTCTCGGTGTCCGACCTGCACGTGGAAATCTGCCACGTGGACTGGGGCTGGTGGTGGAATTCCGCCGCCCAGATGGCTAGCTATATGTCCGGCAAGAGCAAGGAGGTCTTCTTCGACAAGCACATCTCCACCGCTTCCGGCAAGGGCAGCTTCAGCTACGACTGGAAGAATGCGCCCGACGGCCTGTACTTCATCCGCGTGAGCGATGCCACCGGCGGCCATTCCGCTTCGATGACCTGCGAGGTGTATGAGAACTACGGCAGCGGCTCCGCCGGCCATTCCGATGCCGCCGCGCGCCTTGCCATCACCTCCAACAAAGACGGCTACAACGTGGGCGAGACCGCCAAGCTCGTGATTCCTTCAGCCCCCGGCAACAAGGCCCTCCTGTCCCTGGAGAAGGGCGGCAGGATACTGCGCACCGAATGGATCGACTGCAAGGGCGAGAGCACCGAAATCCAGGTGCCCGTGACAGCCGATATGCTTCCCAACGTATATGCCTTCGTGACCTTGGTGCAGCCGCACAAGAATACCCTTAACGACGCTCCCATACGTCTTTACGGAGTGCACAATATCAACGTGGCCGACGAGGCGTCTCACCTGGAGCCGACTCTGGAGATACCTGCCGAGGTCAAGCCCGAGACCACCCTCAAGTTCAAGGTGAAGGAGAAGAAGGGCAAGGCTATGAGCTATGTGGTGGCTCTCGTTGACGAGGGTCTGCTGGGCCTCACTTCCTTCAAGACTCCCGACGCCTGGAAGGCTTTCTACGCCAAGGAGGCCCTGCGCGTACGCACCTGGGACCTCTACGACGATGTCATCGGAGCCTACGGCGGCAAGATCGAGCAGCTGTTTGCAATCGGCGGTGACGAAGAAGCCGTGGTCAACATAAAGCCTCAGAACGCCCAGCGCTTCAAGCCGGTGGTGGCCTACTTCGGTCCCTTCACGCTCAAGGCCGGCAAGACCGGCTCCCACAGTTTCGAGGTACCTCAGTACATTGGCTCGCTGCGCGCTATGGTGATTGCCACCGACGGCAAGGCCCAGGGCAGCAGCAGCGCCGACGTGACCGTGTCCAAGCCCGTGATGGTGCAGGCCACTCTTCCGAGGACGCTGAACATCGGCGAGACCATCAAGGTCCCCGTGACCCTCATCGCTCTCAAGGACGGCGTGGGTGACGTGAAGCTCAGCCTCAAGGCCGACGAGCTCGTGGACGTGGTCGGCTCCGACAGCCGCACCGTCCGTTCCGACAAGGCCGGCCAGAGCATCGAGTATTTCGAAATCAAAGTCAAGGACCGCACGGGCATAGCCCATATCAGCGCTACGGCCCAGTCCGGAAGTGACAAGTCGGTCAGTGCCATTGAGATAGATGTCCTTAATCCGAATCCGGAGGTGACCCGCGGCAATTCGCTGCTGCTCGCCGGCGGAGCGACCAAGGACCTCTCAGCAGCCCTGTTCGGCACACCCGGCACCAATTCCGCCACCCTCGAGCTCTCGACCATTCCTTCAATCGACCTCGAATCGCGCCTGCGCTATCTGCTGACTTATCCTTACGGCTGCCTGGAGCAGACCGTCTCCGCCGCCTTCCCGCAGCTTTACCTCGACAAGGTGATGACCTGCGACGAGAGCATACGCGAGCGCAGCCGCTTCAACGTCGAGGCCGCCATCCGCAGGCTCCAGAACTACCGTCGCAGCGACGGTTCCCTGAGCTACTGGCCGGGCTCCAACTATTCTTCGCTCTTCGGCAGCGCCTACGCACTGCACTTCCTCAAGGAGGCCGAGGATGCCGGCTACGCCGTGCCCGCCGACCTCAAGAAGGAACTGATTGCCTGGATTGGCAGGGAAGTGTCCAACACCAAGGAGGAGATGACGGCCCGTGCCTACGGCGTCTTCGCTCTCGCCTCCGCCGGCAGGCCCCAGCGCAGTGCTATGAACCTTCTGCGCGAAAAAGGCAAGAAACTGCCCGCAGGCGCGTCCTGGCTGCTTACTGCTGCCTACGCGGTGGACGGCAAGAAGGCTGTGGCCCGCGAGATTGCGGCTCCTCTGAAGTACGAGGACAATGTTTATGAGGCCTACGGCAGCGCGGACCGCAACCGCGCCGTCGCCCTGAAGACTATGCTTCTGCTGGACCGCAAGGAGGATGCCTTCAAGCTGGCCGAGGCCGTGGCTTCGCGCCTCAGCGACAAGGAAGTCTATATGAGCACCCAGTCCACAGCCTGGAGCCTCTACGCCGTGTGCGACTACGCCCGTGCGAATGCAGGCGGTATCAAGGCCAATTGCAGCTGCGGCGGCAAGACCTGGAAGGTCAGCGGCGAGAAGTGCTTCGAGCGCATCGTGCTGCCCGTTAAGGACGGCGACAAGTCGCTGAGCATCAAGATTGAGAATGCATCCCAGGGCAACCTCTACGCCGTCGCTTCCGTGGTGGGCGTGCCTCCTGCAGCGACTGAGAAGGCCATCAGCAGCCGCATCAAGATGAGCGTGAGTTATATCGACCAGGACCGCAAACCCGTCAGCGTCGATACCCTCTCCAGAGGCAGGACCATCTATGCCGTCGTGACCGTGACCAACACCGGCTCCGGCCGTGTGTCAGACCTGGCCCTGAACCATAAGTTCCCTTCCGGCTGGGAGATTCAGAACGATCGTCTCTACTCCGCAAGCGCTTCCTATCCCAGCGGCGTGAGCTATCAGGACATCCGTGACGACAGGGTGTACAGCTTCTTCGACCTGCCCGCAGGCGGCAGCGTGACCGTGCAGACCAAGCTCATCGCCACCTACCCCGGACGCTTCTATCTGCCGGCTGTCAGTTGCGCGGCGATGTACGATGCCGGTGTGTCGGCCCTCGTGCCCGGCCGCTGGGTTGAAGTAAAATAGTCTATGTGGATACTCCTGGCTGTCCTTTCAGCGCTGTTGCTGGGGATTTATGACGTAGCCAAGAAGCAAGCTCTGAGGAAGAACGGCGTACTTGCCGTTCTCCTCGGGGCTACTGCTTTGACTACTGTGTTCCTTTCGCCGTTCCTGCGGCTCGGCCCTTTGAATGACCACCTCCAGCTGGTACTGAAAGCCGTGCTGGTGACGGCTTCCTGGGTGTCGGGGCTTGCCGGTCTGCAACGGCTGCCGCTGACCACGGCAAGCACCATCAAGGGGTCGCGCCCTGTGTTCGTGGTGCTGTTTTCGATTATTCTTTTCGGCGAGCGGCTGGACTGGATGCAGTGGGCCGGCGTGGTGCTGGTGATTGCGGCGCTGTTCCTGGTGCGGCATACCAGCAGGGACGACGGGCCGCAGCAGTCGCGGCGCGCGGGCTTCCTGTGGATGGGACTGTCGGTGCTGACCGGGGTCGCGAGCGCGCTGTACGACAAGCATATTATGGCGGGGATGGAGCCGCTTTTCGTGCAGAGCTGGACCAACCTTTATATCACCGTGCTGCTGGTGCTTTGCGTGCTCGCGCAGCGGCTGGTTTCCGGGACGCGCTTTACGATGCGCTGGGACTGGATGCTGCTGCTTCTCGCCGTGATGATCACGGCTTCCGATGCGATGTATTTTTACGCGCTCAAGCAGCCGGATGCGCTGTTGAGCATCATTTCCGTGATACGGCGCGCTTCGGTGCTGGTGAGCTTTATCCTCGGCGCCATCATCTTCAAGGAGGGAGGTCTCCGCGGCAAGACGCTGAATATGCTGCTTATGGCCGCCGGCGTCATTCTTATCGTCTTCGGCTCATAATTGCTTACTGCCGTTTATCGGCGGCAGCGGTCCACGAAGGCTTCGAAGAGGGGAATCCAGCGCTCGTCGCCGGCGCGGAGCATCTTTTCGGGATGGAACTGTACCGCCCAGATATTCGGCGTCTCCCAGGCTTCTACTGTGCCGTCGGCGGCGCGGCCGGTGACGGTTATTCCGGGCGCCGGGTCTTTCACTGCCTGGTGGTGCATCGAATTGACACTCAGTGAGTCTGGACCGTAGATGCGGGCGAGCACACTGCCCTCGGCAAGTCCTATGTTGTGCATTGCACCGTCGCTGTGGCGCAGCGCGTCCGGGCACTGCGTGGGGATGTCTTGGTAGAGGGTGCCGCCGAGCACTACGTTCAGCAGCTGCGAGCCGCGGCAAATGGCCAGCACGGGCTTGCCGGAAGCAATGGCTGCGCGGGCGAGGAGGAAGTCCGAACGGTCGCGCAGCGAGTCAATCTCGACGGTCCCGTTGAGCACCGTCTCGCCGTAGCGGGCGGGGTCCACGTCCTCGCCGCCGGAAAACATAATGCCGTCCAGAGCTTCGAGCACTGCGGCCGCCTGCGCCTCGTCCTCTACCGTGGGAATTACGAGAGGCACGGCTCCGGCACGGCTGAGCGCGGAGGAATAGGTGGTCGGGAGCAGAGTGCTTCCCGAACCGCTGCGGGAACAGGTGATGCCTACGACGGGCGAAGAATTGCGGGAGCACGCAAGCAGCGCAGCCCCCGCAATTACGGTCAGAATCAATAATTTAGCCTTACTTGATACCATACTTGGCAAGGATGCTGAGGATGGGCTTCTCTATGGACTTGCTCCAGAGGTAGTAGCCGTGGTCGTCGGGATGGACGCCGTCCACCGAGTACTCGTGGCTGTCTTTCTCGCAGGCGTTGGTCTGGATGAAGTACACGTCGGCGTACTTGGGATCCTTGAGCAGCTGGTCGAAGAGGGTGGAAGCCATATCCTGCTTTGCCTGCTCCTTGGCGTCGTAGGTCAGGGAGAAGTTGCGGGCCTCGCGGTAGATGGTCTGCTGGAAGATGAGGGGCTTGCCGGGATGGGCCGCGATGAGGCGGTCGATGAAGGGCTGCAGGCGCTCCTTGATCATCTTGTAGTCGGGATTGGAGAATGCGTCGAACACGTAAGCGTCGGCTTCGACGTCCTCAAGCACTGCGGCGAAGTAGGGCTGCATCTTGCAGTTGCCGCTCATACCGAAGGCGAGCACCTGCATACCGGTGTGGCGCATAAACTGCATAGGGTAGCTCATACCGGGGCGGCTGGTGCTGATGCCGTGGGTGTAGGAAGAGCCGTGGAAGACAATTTTATTGCGGAACTGTCCGTCGAGTCTTTGGATGTAGGAGCCGACGGTGGTGCCTATCTTGCAGGAGCGGATTTCGCAGTAGTTCGGGAGGTAGAGGATGCACTCCTTGTCGCCGGGAGCCATATCCTTTATCAGCACGAGGTTGTCTGTGCCTTTCTCGGGCTTTGTGGCTCCGGATGCGGCCCACTGCCACTCGCCTTTCTTGTTCTTGATGTAGAGGTCGTAGCCGCGGTATGCGATGGGCATAGTGGCGACGGTGCTGTAGAGCTGGCCCCATTCGGTCTTGACGCTGATGGATGTGGAGTTGGTCTTGAAGATGACGGCGAGACCTGCGGAGCAGCGGGCCTGCTGGTTCTCGCCGCGTGTCATACCCTTGTATTTGACGGTGTCCACGCGGTGGTAGGGGTTGGGGGTATCATAGAACATCTTGCCCACGAGGCCTATGTCGGAGGCTTCGGTGAAGCTGTAGTTGGTGCCCTTGGGGGTTGTGGGGTTGTCGATGACGGCCTGGAGCTTTGCGAAATGCTTGTCGTCGTAGGCTTTGGTTACGTTGTAGAGCTTCTGGCTGCAGGAGCAGGCAAGGAGCAGAACAGCAGCTGCGTAGATTAATTTTTTCATATTACGTGTTGTTAGTATCGCAAATATACTTTTTATTTACGAAGCCGCAAAGAAAAAAGTGCGTTTCGCGGCCGCGATTTTCCGTCTCCCGTGTGCGGAACGGCCCCTTTTGCACACGGCGGCCGCAATTTCCCGCATCCCGTGTGCGGAACGGCCGCTTTTGCACCCGGCCGCCGCGATTTCCCTCGTCCCGTGTGCGGAACGGTCGCTTTTACACCCGGCCGCCGCGATTTCCCTCGTCCCGTGTGCGGAACGGCCCCTTTTACACCCGGCCGCCGCAATTTCCCGCGTCCCGTGTGCGGAACGGCCGCTTTTACACCCGGCCGCCGCAATTTCCCGCATCCCGTGTGCGGAACGGTCCCTTTTACACCCGGCCGCCGCAATTTTCCGTCTCCCGTGTGCGGAACGGCCCCTTTTGCACACGGCCACCGCCAATAGGGGAAAGTAATGCTCCGGTTGAATAGCCTATAGTGACGCGACGGTCTCTGCCGAGAGGCCTGTGGCCTGGCAGATGATGTCTTCTTTAACGCCCAAGGCTTTCAAGTTCTTGGCGGCCTCAAGCCTGGCTTCTTCTTTGCCTTCGGAAATCCCTTCGTTACGGGCAGTGCGCAACTGGCTCTTGGAGTCTATCTCCTTGATCAGGTTGGCGAAATAGGTTTCTTGTTCTTCGATGCTCATAGCTGCGAAGCTACACATTTCGAACAACTTTTCCAAGCCGCTGCCGCTATATTGCTCCGGCATCTCATCCATATTGCCTATATGACGGATCGCGTAGAACAGCAGATCCTGCTCCGTCTTCAGGTCCACGAGCCTTTTCCTCAGCTTCGGCAGCTCCACGGTCACATACGTCAGGCGCTCCGAGAGAGCCGTGCCGTGCTTCTGGTTCTTGATGCGATAGTAGTTGACGACATCCTCGTTGCGCTTCACCTCAGGAAGGATGAAGTCGGAGATGCCTATCATATACACCGGCTTGAAGCGGAAAGACTCCGTGCCGGAGGCGAGGCTGTTGTAGATGGGGAAGGAGGAGTAGAAGATGAGGCGGTCGTTGAAGTCGTCCTGGTGGCGATACTGCATCTCGATGATGATGTCTTCCTCCGCCTCTGTCTTGCAGTGGATGTCGAAGACCGCAGCGCGGGCGTCGCGCCGCAGGCGGGACATATTCTCGCCGGACAGTTCTACGGAAGCGGCGTGGAGGTCAGGCAGGATGGCATTGACCAGACGGAGCAGGAGGTCCTCGTTGCCCTTCCGGCCGAAGACGAGGCGGAAGGCGAAATCAAGGCGCAGGTCGATGAAATGGATGTTCTCAGTCCTCATTTGGACGTCTTCTTCACATGGAATGTTGATGTCTTTCATAGCAGTGTTGTTTGGTCCCTGCAAAGATGAGAAAAAATAAGCGTTTTAATCCGTTTTGCAACGCTTATATGAAAAAACGGCCTTCGACGCACGTCGGAGGCCTGTAGGACAGCAATAACAATAAACTTTTCTACGATTTTTTCGCTGGACCCGGCTGTAACGGCAGACCGTGTGCGGAACGGCCCCTTTTACACCCGGCGGCCGCAATTATCTGTCTCCCGTGTGCGGAACGGCCGCTTTTACACCCGGCTGCCGCAATTTTCCGTCTCCCGTGTGCGGAACGGCCCCTTTTACACCCGGCCGCCGCAATTTCCCGCGTCCCGTGTGCGGAACGGACGCTTTTGCACCCGGCCGCCGCAATTTTCCGTCTCCCGTGTGCGGAACGGCCGCTTTTACACCCGGCCGCCGCAATTTCCCGCGTCCCGTGTGCGGAACGGCTGCTTTTACACCCGGCGGCCGCGATTTCCCGCGTCCCGTGTGCGGAACGGCTGCTTTTACACCCGGCCGCCGCGATTTCCCGCGTCCCGTGTGCGGAACGGCCGCTTTTGCACACGGCGGGCGGCCGGGACGGGGGTCAGCGGATGTCGAGGTATTTGTGGGTCTGGAGGGAGAGGCGCCAGTGGGGGTGGCGGAGGATGTAGTCGATGGCCTCGGAGGTGTTGCTGCAGGAGCAGGGCTGGAGGAAATGCCAGCGGGCGGGCATCAGGGCCCATTTTTCGACGTCCTCTCCCAGATAGACGACCTTGACTTCATCGGCTTCGGAGAGGACGACGCTCCCGTCCCCCTTGATCCCGGGGACATCGGCCTTGGGACTGAGCGTAATCCAGTCCAGACCTTCCGGAAGCGGCCTCGTGCCGTTGGTCTCGATGTGGATGAGGAATCCTGCGGAATGCAGGGCCTCCACCAGTGCCGGGTCCAGCTGCAGCGACGGCTCGCCGCCGGTAAGGCAAACCCTCCGGCAATCCGCCCCGGCCTGCCGGACCGCGTCCACAATCTGAGTGGCGCTCATTTCGGAAAATGCCGCGTGGTCGGTATCGCAGAAGGGGCAGCGGAGATTGCAGCCGCTCATCCGGACGAAGACCATAGGCGTCCCCGTCCAGTAGCCCTCGCCCTGGAGCGAATAGAATATTTCGTTGACCCGGTACACTAGTCCCGTTCGTATGCGGCCATATTCATCTCCGACTCCCACACCTCTACTTTATATGCATTAGGGGTGTTGTCGCAGATCCAGCGCGCGATGTTCTAGGCCGTGGGATTCATAGGGAGCACGTCGTTGAGGTTCTTGTGGTCCAGGGCCGAAGATATCTTCTTCTTGATAAGGGTGAAGTCCGTGACCATACCGTCCTGGTTGAGGGCCTCGGACTTGCAGTAGATCTTGACAATCCAGTTGTGGCCGTGCAGGTCCTCGCACTTGCTCTCGTAGGAAAGCATAAGGGAGTGGGCTGCAGATATTTCCAATCGTTTGCAGACGTAATACATAGGCTCTTATTCTTCGTATTCGGTGGGGTCGAAGCCTGCGAGGGCTTCTTTTCGTTCGGTGCAGGTGCCGCAGCGGCCGCAGTGCTTTTCGCCGCCCTTGTAGCAGGACCAGGTGCGGGAATAGTCGATGCCCAGCTTGCGTCCGCGGAGGGCGATGTCGCGCTTGGTCAGGTTGCAGTAGGGCGAGACGATGCGCACTCCGTTGTAGGTGCCTGCGCAGGCTGCGCGGTCGAAGGCTTCGATGAACTCCGGCCGGCAGTCGGGATAGATGGCGTGGTCGCCGCCGTGGTTGGCGAGCAGGACGGTGTCCATCTCGAAACTCTCCGCCAGCCCTGCGGCAACGGCCAGCATAATGCCGTTGCGGAAGGGGACCACGGTGGATTTCATATTGTCCTCGGCATAATTGCCTTCTGGGATGTCACCTCCGGAGAGGAGAAGGTCGCTCCGGAAATACTTTCCGATGAAGTCAAGGGGTATGATGCGGTGCGGAATGCCCAGCAACTTGCAGTGCTCGCGGGCAAAAGCGAGCTCCTTGGAATTGTGCTTGGCGCCGTAGTCGAAGGATACGGCCAGTTCTATGCTGTCTTTGTATTCGTACAGGAGCGTGGTGCTGTCCAGTCCGCCGGAATAAATCAGGATTGCTCTCATAGGCTGCAAAGATAAGAATTTTGTTTCTATCTTTGCATATTATTAAAAGGACCAGGGCAGAGCAATGGCAGAAGAAGTCATCAAGATACGGGGCGCGAGGGCGCACAACCTGAAAAACATCGACGTGGACATCCCCCGGGGCAAATATGTTGTCATCACGGGTCTGAGCGGCAGCGGCAAGAGCTCGCTGGCGTTCGATACCATCTATGCCGAGGGACAGCGCCGCTATATGAACACCCTTTCTCCTTATGCCAAGCACTTTATGGGCATCCTGGAGAAGCCCGACGTGGAAAGCATCGACGGCCTGAGCCCAATCATCGCCATAGAGCAGAAGACCACCAGCGCCAACCCGCGCTCCACGGTCGGCACCATCACGGAAATCTACGACTTCCTCCGCCTGCTCTATGCCAAGGCCTCGACCGCCTATTCTCCCGTCAGCGGCAAAGAGATGGTGCGCTACACCGACGCCCAGATTGTGGACCTGATAATGTCGGAATACAGCGGCAAGAAGTGCATAGTGCTCGCCCCGTTGGTGCGCGGTCGCAAGGGCCATTACCGCGAGCTTTTCGAGCAGATGCGCCGCCGCGGCTACACCCAGATCCGCATCGACGGGGAAATCTCCGAACTTGCCGAAATCGACGCCCTGGACCGCTATAAGGCCCATTTCATAGAACTCGTAGTGGACAAGCTCAAGCCCGGCGAGGGCGACGAGGCTCGCGTGCGCCGCTCAGTGTCGAACGCCATCGGAATCGGCAAAGGCTCCGTGGCGGTGCTGAACGTGGAAGACGGGTCCCTGCGCCACTTTTCCAAGCACCTCGTGGACCCGGAATCGGGCGTGTCGCTCCAGGAGCCCGCTCCGCACAGCTTCTCCTTCAACTCGCCCGAAGGCTGCTGCCCTTACTGCAAGGGCCTTGGATCCGTGCCCGACGTGAGCCTGGAGACCATCATCCCTGACCCGCGTATGTCCGTAGCCGAAGGAGGCATCGTGCCGCTCGGCCGCGTAAGGGACAACCGCAAGTTCGAAATCGTGCGTGCAATGGCGCGGAAGCACAATTGCTCCCTCTACGACCCCATCGAAGTGCTGCCTCAGGAGTTCGTCTCGCAGATAGTGTACGGCTCCGACGACCTGTACCGCATAGGTGAAGGCAGCCTCACGCAGATGGCGACCTGGGAAGGCGTCGTCGAAGACGTCGAGGACCGCATCGTGTGCCCGCAGTGCCACGGCACGCGCCTCAAGGAGGAGACCTCCTGCTTCAAGATCGACGGCCGCACTATCGCCGAGGTCTCCACGCTCGAAATCACCGACCTGCTTGCCTGGGTCCACTCCCTGCAAGGTAAACTCACCGGGCGCGGGAAAGCGGTGGCACGGGACGTGCTGCGGGAGCTTTCCGACAGGCTGCAATTCCTTGTGGACGTGGGACTTGAGTACCTATCGCTGGACCGTGCCACGGCATCCCTCTCCGGCGGCGAGAGCCAGCGTATCCGCCTCGCCACGCAGATCGGCTCCAAGCTTGTGGGCGTGATTTACATACTCGACGAGCCGTCCATCGGCCTGCACCAGCGCGACAACCGCAAGCTCATAGCCTCGCTGAAGAAGCTGCGCGACGAGGGCAACACCGTCATCGTAGTGGAGCACGACGAGGAGACGATGCGCAGCGCCGACCACCTCGTGGACATCGGTCCCGGCGCCGGCGTACTTGGCGGACGGCTGTGTTACAACGGCCCTGCAGACAAGATCTGCGGCGATTCGGTCACGGCCTCCTACCTGCTGGGCAAGCGCAAAATCGAAGTGCCTGCGGTGCGCCGTCCCGGCTCGGGGAAGATGCTTACCATACGCGGCGCATCCGGCAACAACCTCAAGGACATCGACGTCAGCTTCCCGCTCGGGTGCTTCATCGGCGTCAGCGGCGTGTCGGGCAGCGGCAAGAGTTCGCTCGTCAACGAGACCCTGATGCCCATCCTCAAGGGACGCTTCTACCACCTCAAGCAGAAGCCGTTGCCTTACAGGGACATAGAGGGCGTCGAGAACATAGACAAGGTCATAGAAATCAACCAGAGCCCCATCGGGCGCTCGCCCCGCTCCAATCCCGCCACCTTCACCGGCGTATTCGACGACATCCGCCGTCTCTTCGAGGAGACCCCTGACGCCAAGGTGCGCGGCTTCAAGGCGGGCCGGTTCTCGTTCAACGTGGCCGGCGGCCGCTGCGAAGAGTGCAAAGGCGCCGGGCTTAAAGTGGTGGAAATGAACTTCCTGCCGTCGGTGACGGTGCCCTGCGACGCCTGCCGCGGCAAGCGCTACAAGGAAGACACCCTTGCGGTGCATTACAAGGGGAAGAACATCAGCGAGGTGCTGGATATGCCCATTTCGGAGGCCTACGAATTCTTCAAGTCCCATCCCAAAATCGCCCCCAAGCTGAAGGCGCTCGTGGACGTTGGCCTGGGCTATGTGCATCTGGGACAGTCTTCAGTGACCCTTTCCGGCGGCGAGAGCCAGCGTATGAAACTGGCGGCCGAGCTGTTCCGCAAAGCCACCGGCAACACCCTGTATATGCTGGACGAGCCGACCACCGGCCTGCATTTCGAAGACATAAAGACCTTGCTCGAAGTCCTGCAGAAGCTTGTGGACCAGGGGAATACAGTCATTATTATTGAGCACAACCCCGACATCCTGAAGAGCGTGGACTATATTCTGGATATGGGTCCGGAAGGCGGACGCGGCGGCGGGCGCGTGGTGGCGAAGGGGACCCCGGAGCAGATTGCCGCCGACCCTGCTTCAGTGACGGGACCGTATCTGCGGGATATGCTTTAGAGGCTTATTTGTACAGCTCCCTCAACACACCCAGCGACCGGACCGCAATCTTGGTCTCGGTGTGCCAGCCTATGTAGTCAAGGAGCAGCGAGGCCACCTCATTACGCTCGGCTCCGTTCATTGGCACGAGCAGAGAATCCGCGGCGCTGCCTTTCAGCAACTGCTGCACTTTTGAGAAATGCTCGCCGGCGAAAGGCGCGAGGTCTTCTGCGCTGGGGGAAAAGCCCATCACCGTGGCGAATTCCAGCAGGAACCGCAGGTGGAAATTGGAAAAATCCGTCTCCAGCGCATCCAGCGTCAATATGCTGCGCCTGCACCAGTCGTAAAGCTCTTCGTCCCCTTCGCCGTCCCGGACAGTGCGGTAGAGCACTTCGCTGAGGAAGAGCGTCATAGTGTTTTTGTGCAGGTCCCCCCTGATGCCGCCAAGGGGATGCGCGGCGCTGATTTCGCGCAGGCGCCACAGCTCCGACCTGGCGTTCTCGATCACCTCTCCTTCAAGCAGCGAGAGCGGCAGGAAAAGGGCCATAGGGCTCTTCCTGCCCACGCTCGTGAGGAAACTGCGCCGTCCCCACCGGCGGCTCAGGGTGTGGAGCACCAGGGACTTTTCGCCCACTTTGGTGCCCTGGAGAAGGATGAACTCGGAGGCGTGGACCATCGGAGGCTACAGGGTCTGCCCGCCGATGAATTCGCGCATAATGGATGTCGGGGGCACAGCCGCTATCTCGGAGGGCTTCAGGGCCGACACCTTCTTGAGGAATTCCAGCAGTGAGGAAGCCTTGGGATAGGCGGGCGAGGACTCCGAAATGCCGTACAGGAGCGGCTCGGCGTAGTACTTGAGCAGCGGCATATCGTAGAGGGTGGAGGAGTTGAACACCACGTCGGCATTCTCCTCGAACGGGAAGATGTTGAAGGTCTCGCCGCGGCGCACCGAAGGCCAGCGGAGGATGTTGTCCTCGGGGCTGATGCCGCGCACGCGGTTGTCCCTTACGATGCGGCGGATGAGGCGCTTGTCGGTGGTGCTGTTGTGGACTTTTTCGCCTCCGGGCAGGGCCGAAAGGGCGGAGATGTACACGTGGAAGATGCGCTTCTGGTCCACGTTGTAGGTAAGGGCGGGATTCAGGGCGTGGATGCCTTCCATAAACAGGATGTCGTTGCTCTCCAGACGCATAGTGCGCGAAGGATCCATAATGGAACGTCCTTCCTTGAAGTCGAATTTTGGGATGATGACCTCGCGTCCTGCAAGCAGGTCGTTGAGGTTCTCGTTGAGCAGGTCCACGTTCATCGCGCCGAGCGCCTCGAAATCGTATTCGCCGTTTTCGTCCTTGGGAGTCTCCTCGCGGGGCTTGAAGTAGTTGTCGAGTTCTATCACCTTGGGCGTGATGCCGAGTACGCGGCACTGCTGCGCGATACGTAAGGAACTGCTGGTCTTGCCGCTGGAACTGGGGCCGGACATCATCACGATGCCGCAACTCTTGCGGCGCCAGAATATCTGGTCGGCCGCTTCGGCGTACTTCCGTTCCTGCCGGGCTTCACAGAGGTTGATGAGTTCGATGGCGTTTCCGCTGTCGACTACTTCGTTTACTTTCTCCAGGGTGTCGATTCCGATGGCGGAGCACCAGTCTTTGTACTCCTGCCGGGCTGCTTCAATTTTAGTCATTTACTGTTGATTCGTTAAGTTCGGGAATCTCTTCCCTTTCGTTGAACGGTTCAAGGAAGGGATTGGTGGCCCTTTCCGTGCCTATGCTGCTTGGGCCGCCGTGGCCCGGGAAAACTTCTATGTCCCCGTCCAGGGGCATCAACTTCTCCATAATGGACTTTATGAGGGCGTCGTAGTCACCCTCGTAGAGGTCAGTCCTGCCGATGGCTCCCGCGAAAAGGGTGTCGCCGGTGAAGATGGCTTTCTGCGCCTCTTCGAGGTAGCACACGCCGCCGGGGGAGTGGCCGGGAGTCGTGATGACGCGGAAAGAGAGCCCAGCGGCCTCTATGAGCGAGCCGTCACTGATGTCGGTGGTGGTGAACCCCGGGTCGGCGGCCGGCAGCCCGAACTTGGTGACCCGCTGGTAATAATCCACGACGCTGCGCTCCTCGGGGGCCATATACACGGGTACGCCGTGCCGCTTCTGGAAGTCGGCCACGCCGAAAATGTGGTCCATATGCCCGTGCGTCAGCAGCACTGCTTCAGGCTTGAGGGAATGCTTCTCCAGGCAGCCCTCGAGGGCGTCGCGCTCTTCGTCCGAACGGTAGCCGGGGTCCACGACCACGCAGCGTCCCGGCTCCCCGCACACAACCATCGTATTCTCTTCGAGACGGTTGAATATGAATCTGTAAATCTCCATAAATTAATTTGGCAAAAATACGAAAATCTATTTATTTTTGTAAGACAAGTTTCAAACAAATGCACATAGGAATAGCTGGCAATATCGGATGCGGCAAAACGACCCTCACTCGTATGCTTGCCGCCCATTACGGATGGACCCCGAAATTCGAGGCCGTGACATACAACCCATACCTGGAAGACTATTACAAGGACATCCCGCGCTGGTCCTACAACCTCGAGACCTATTTCCTTGCGCAGCGCTTCAAGGACGTGCTCGAGATAGCCTCCAGCAAGGACGTGATTATCCAGGACCGCACCCTTCTGGAAGGCGTGCACATCTTCGTGGAGAACAACCGCGAGCAGGGCAACCTCTCCGAGAGGGACTACGACACTTATATGCAGCTTTTCAACCTTATGATGTCTATGGTGAATCCGCCGGACCTGCTGATATACCTGAAGTCTTCCGTCCCGCACCTGGTGTCCCAGATCCAGAAGAGGGGCCGCGAGTATGAGCAGAGCATAAGCTTGGAATACCTGGACGGGCTCAATAAACACTATGAAAAGTGGATCGGAGAGTACGAGGGAAGGCTCCTCGTGATTGATGCGGACTCCCTGGATTTCGAGCACAATCCGGAGGATTTTGCCTCCATTACGGACAAAATCGACGCAGAACTCTACGGCCTATTCAAATAATTGTTATCTTTGTAGTTTGTAATACTTGATGTTATGCACGTAGCGATTGCTGGAAATATAGGCAGCGGAAAGACCACGCTGACCAAGATGCTCGCCGCCCACTACGGGTGGACGCCCAAGTTCGAACCGGTTGACTTCAACCCCTATCTTGCTGATTACTACGAGGATATGGAGCGTTGGTCATTCAACCTGCAGATTTACTTCCTCAACAAGCGTTTCAAGGATATCCTCGAGATTTCCAAGTCCGAGAAAGTGATAATCCAGGACCGTACCATCTACGAAGACGCCCGCATTTTCGCCCGCAACCTGCACGATATGGGCCTGATGAGCACCCGCGACTTCGAAAACTACACCGACCTCTTCGACCTGATGATGTCCCTGGTGGGTCTTCCCGACCTGCTGATTTACCTGCGCTCTTCCATTCCCAACCTCATCTCCCAGATACAGAAGAGGGGCCGTGAATACGAAAAGAGCATCCGCATCGACTACCTGACAGGCCTGAACGAGAAATACGAAGACTGGATCGGCGGTTACAAAGGCAACCTGCTGGTAGTGGACGCCGACAACATCAAGTTCGGCAACAGGCCCGAGGACTTCGAGCTGATTACCAATATGATAGACGCGAAGCTCTATGGACTTTTCCCTGAAGATAAATAACCTATAAAACGAATAATGGACAAGCAGATTCTGACCATCATCGACTTTGTCGATCATTACGCTGAAAAGTACGGAGATGATACTTTCCTCCGTGAGAAAATCGGCGACACCTGGACTGAAACATCATTCAGGCAGACCCGTGAGGAAGGCCGCATTATGGCGGCCGGCTTTATGGCCCTTGGACTTAAGAAGGGGGAGAAAGTGGCTCTTATCTCCGAAGGCCGCAACAAATGGATATTCAGTGAGCTGGGAATTCTCTACGCCGGCGGCGTGGACGTCCCTCTCTCCTTCAAACTCGAGTCCGACTACGACCTTACCTTCCGTATCAACCACTCCGATTCCCGCTACATCATAGCTTCCGAGAGCCAGATTGACAAAGTGCGCCGCGTCATCGGCCAGTGCCCCGCCATCGAAAAGGTGATAGTGCTGGACGACCTTCCCCTGCAGGAGGGCGAAATGTATTTCGGCGAGCTGCGCAAGATGGGTGAGGAATACATCAAGACCAATCTGAAGGACCTCGAAGATCGCATCGCTTCCGTGCAGCCCGGCGATTACGCCAACATTTCCTACACCTCCGGCACGACCGCCGATCCCAAGGGCATCCTTCTGACGCACAACAACTATACATCCAACATCGTGCAGTGCAATTCCGTCGTGAAGATAGAGAGGGGAGACGTGATGCTCATCATCACTCCTCTTGACCACTGCTTCGCGCACGTGGCGGGATTCTACTTTATGATGTGCAACGGCGGCAGCATCGCCACCGTACCCGGCGGCAAGAACGCCATCACGATGCTCCGCAACATCCCTATGGCCATCCGCGAGGTGCGTCCGCACGTGATGCTTTCCGTGCCCGCCATTTCCCGCAACTTCCGCAAGAACATCGAGGCCGGCATCAAGAAAAAAGGTCCCAAGGTGCAGAAACTCTATGAGTTCGCCCTGGACAACGCAATCAAGTACAACCGCGAATACTACAATATGGGCAAGCCCGCCTGGAAGCTGTGGTGGCGCAAACCCATCAAGGACCTGATGGACAAGCTCGTATTCAAGGGCGTCCGCGAGAGTTTCGGCGGCCGTATGAAGTTCTTCATCGGCGGCGGAGCCCTGCTCGACATCGAGCTGCAGCGCTACTTCTGCGCCATCGGAATGCCTATTTTCCAGGGATACGGCCTGACCGAGGCCACCCCCGTGATCTGCGCCAATTCCAGCGGCCACGCCCGCTTCGGCTCGTCTGGCCGCACCGTGCAGCCTATGGACATCAAGATCTGCGACGAGGATGGCCGCGAAGTGCCGCACGGACAGACCGGTGAAATCGTCATCCGCGGCGGAAACGTGATGGCCGGCTACTGGAAGAACCCTGAAGCCACCGCCTCGACCATCATCGACGGCTGGCTGCATACCGGCGACCGCGGCTACATCTGCCCCGAAGACCCGCGCTACCTCTACGTGACCGGCCGCTTCAAGAGCCTGCTGATCTCCTCCGACGGCGAGAAGTACTCTCCCGAGGGCTACGAAGACAGCCTGGCCGACGGCTCCAAGTTCATCGAGGCCTCCGTGCTGCACAACAACCAGAGCCCCTGGACCGTGGTGCTCGTGATACCCAACAAGGCCGCCCTGGCCGAGGCCGTCAAGGAAAAGGGCCTGGATCCCGCTTCCGAGGCCGGCCTGAAGGCTCAGCTTGACATCATCAAGGGCGAGGTGGATTCCTACCGTCCCGGCGGACGCCACGCCGGCCTCTTCCCGGAGAAGTGGCTGCCTGCAGCGATTATCGTGGGCGAGACTCCTTTCACCGAGCAGAACGGTATGCTCAACACCACCTCCAAGATGGTGCGCGGCAAGGTGGAGAAATTCTACGCGGACCGCATCGAGTACGCTATGACAGCGGAAGGCAAGGAACTTTACAACGAAAAGAATATTCAATCACTTAAATAATACTCGTATGACTAAAACCGCCGCAAGCAAAAGCTACACTCCCGCGATCGTCGTGATGTTCGCGCTGTTCTTTATGATAGCGTTCGTCACGAACCTCGCCGGCTCTATGGGTGTCATCGTGACCAACCAGTTCGGGGCTTCCAAGGCTCTGTCTCAGCTCGGTTCGCTTGCAAATTTCATCGCCTATGCCTGTATGGGTATTCCCGCAGGCCTTATCCTCAAGCGCAAGGGATATAAGTTCACGTCCCTTCTCGCAGTGGTCATCGGCTTTGTCGGAGTGGGAATCCAGTTCCTCTCCGGATATGTCGAGTCGTTCGCAGTCTATGTGGCCGGCGCCTTCGTAGCCGGTTTCTCAATGTGTATGCTCAATATCGTGGTGAACCCTATGCTCAACACCCTCGGCGGCGGCGGCAACAAGGGTAACCAGCTGATTCAGTGGGGCGGTTCCTGCAACTCCATCGGCGGCACCATCGCTCCCGTGTTCGTGGGCTGGCTGGTGGGCGGCACGATTGCCGAGGCCAGCGTGGCCAAAGCCGCTCCCGTGATGATTATCGCAATGGCTATCTTCGCGCTTGCGTTCGTGGTGATTATGCTCACCAACATCCCCGAGCCTCATATGGAGACTGCCGATGAGAAGGCCGCGCGCCTCGCAGGCAAGGCCGTCAAGGATCCGTACGGTCCGCTTTCGTTCCGTCACTTCGTGCTCGGCGCCATCGCCATCTTCTTCTATGTGGGCATCGAGGTCGGCATCCCCAACACCGCCAACGTGTATTTCTCCGGTCTTGACTGGGTGGGTCCGGCCCTGACCGGCACTATGATCGGCGCGTACTGGTTCTGTATGCTTATCGGACGTCTCGTGGGCGCTCCCATCGCCGGCAAGGTCAGCAGCAAGAATATGCTTCTCGTGACTTCCGCCGTAGCTATCCTTTTCCTCATCTGCGTGGTGTTCATCCCCGAGAGCGTGGCAATCAAGTTCGGCGACTCCCAGGTGCCCCTGTCGCTCATCTTCGTGATGCTCTGCGGCCTCTGCACCTCCATTATGTGGGGTTCCATCTTCAACCTTGCGGCTGAGGGACTCGGCAAGTACACGGCTCCCGCTTCCGGCATATTTATGACCCTGGTCTGCGGCGGCGGCATCATCCCGTTCGTCCAGAACCTCATTGCAGACCACGTCGGCTCCATCCAGAGCTACTGGCTGCTCATCGTCTGCCTGTGCTACCTCATTTTCTATGCGCTGGCAGGTTGCAAGAACGTAAATAAAGACATCCCCGTGGAGTAGAGTTATGGAAAAGCCTTACGTACTTGGTATAGACATAGGCGGGCAGACCGCTAAGAGCGGCGTCGTGAATGCCCGCGGCGAGGTGCTGGCACAGACCATACTTGTGTCCAACAACCACCAGGACGCCCGTGATTTCGTGGAGGCGCTGGCCCAGACTCTCCGCAAGCTTATCTCCGATGCCGGCCTGAACGGCCAGATACGAGGGATTGGCGTGGGAGCCCCCAACGGCAACTACTACACCGGCGAGATCAAGGACGCCCCGAATCTCTCCTGGGCCCACGAGAAGAACATACCTTTTGCCAAGATGCTGTCCGAAGCTATGGACGGCCTGCCCGTGGCGCTGACCAATGATGCCAACGCCGCCGCCGTGGGCGAGATGACCTACGGTGCGGCCAAGGGCTTCAAGGACTTCATTATGATTACCTTGGGCACCGGCGTGGGAAGCGGTATCGTCATCGACGGCAAGGTGGTCTATGGCCACGACGGCTTCGCCGGTGAGCTCGGCCACACTTGTGCCGTGCGCGGCGGCCGCAGCTGCAATTGCGGCAAGCAGGGCTGCCTGGAGGCGTACTGCTCCGCTATCGGAGTGGCCCGCAGCGCCCAGGAGTGGCTCGAGCAGCATCCCGAGGAGCCGACTCTCCTCCGCCTGCGCGAAAACATCACTTCCAAGGATGTGTACGAGGCCGCCAAGGCCGGCGACAAGGCCGCGAAGGAGATTTTCGAGTTCACAGGCACGCTGCTTGGCCGCAGCTTCGCAGATTTCGTGGCTTTCTCCGCCCCTGAGGCCATCGTGCTTTTCGGCGGCCTGGCCCGTGCGAAGGAGTTCCTGTATGAGCCTATCGTGAATGCGATGAACGAGAACCTGCTGTCGCTTTGGCGCGGCAAGGTGAAGGTGCTCTTCTCCAGCCTCTCCGAGTCGGATGCCGCCATCCTCGGCGCTTCCGCTCTTGCTTGGGATATTTAACAACAGTTTTATAGTATAAAAAAATGAAGACAAGTAAATTTCTTTTCGCACTCGCTCTGGGTGCAACGATCGTGGCCTGTACACCTGGTGAGGTGGAGCCCGCAGTGGACGGACAGGCAGTGAAAGAAGGCGTGGATGAGGCCGTCAAGACCCTTAAGGATTATTCCCCTTCCAAGGCAGAAATCGATACCGTCAGCTACCTTCTCGGTGTCAATTTCGGTTCTTTCCTGAAGGGCTACAATTTCGGAGATGTCAACTATTCCAAGATTATCGCCGGTATGAAGGATTTCGTCGCCGCCAAGGGTGACTTCCGTGATCCTGATTTCAACAAGCAGTTCAAGATCAGCCCCGACCGCATCAACGACGCTTTCAACGCTTATCTTGAGAAGCGCCACAACTACATCCTCCTTGAGAACAAGGATAAGGGTGACAAGTTCCTTGCTGCCAACCGCAAGAAAGCCGGTGTGCAGGAGACTGAGAGCGGCCTTCAGTACAAGATCATCGAGCCCGGCAATGACAACAAGCCCGCTGACGTTGACACTGTGTGGGTGAAGTACAAGGGCACCCTCATCGACGGTACCGTGTTTGACGAGACCGCCGAGGATGCAGAGCCTATCAGCTTCCCCCTCAAGAGTGTTGTCGCCGGATGGACCGAGGGTATGCAGCTCATCGGTGAAGGCGGCCACGTGGAGCTTTATGTTCCCGCCAACCTCGCTTACGGCGAGCAGGGCCGTCCCGGTATCGATCCTAACTCCACCCTTATCTTCGACGTTCAGCTCGTGAAGGTGGGTAAGTTCGTTCCGAAGCCCGAAGAGGAGAAGAAATAATCTTTCCTTAAAGAAACATTCAGGGTGGCCGCTCACTGCGGTCACCCTTTTTTCTGTTCGCCCAGCACGAACGTACTCTAACGGGTGCAAGTCCCCAAACCGCCCTGATAGTGGGAAGGTTACAGCCAAAGGCAAGGGTGCCCATCG
>ONLD01000011.1 GCA_900318565.1 uncultured Bacteroidales bacterium | reverse complement strand
GAATCGAAAATCCGGAATCGGAATCAATAACTCGAGGGGATCGTTCAAATATGTAAATCTCAGGAGGTTATTTGGGGATAACCTTTTTCAGTGGCCTCCTTTTTGGTCGGGACGATTTCATATGATGCGCTAGTTTATAGGTAGTTACATTTCACGGCAGATGCGCGCGGCCGGCGGCACAACAATACACCCCGCATCTCGCGACGCAGGGTGATTGCAATTCTAACCTAAAATTTAACCTATGAAAAAACTATTCGGTTAAATTCTATTGCAAGTAGTGTGCCAAACTAGTTCAATTCTTCGTCTAATTTAACAGAAATTATCTTCACGGGGTTGGTCGGGAGTCCGCGCTGGTTGGTCTGGACGGCTGCGATGTCGTCGATGACCTTGAAACCGTCGATGGTCTCACCGAAAATAGTGTACTCTCCGTCGAGGTGGCGGCAGCCTTCTTCGCTCTGGACGATGTAGAACTGCGAGCCGCTGGACTCCTTCATAGGATTGGCCATATCGCCTTTGCGTGCAGCTGCAAGAGCACCTTTCTTGTGGTGGTGTTCCGGACGGATTTCAGCCTCGATCTGGTAACCGGGGCCGCCGGTGCCATATTCTGCCACCTTGTCGGGGAACTTGGTCAGAGGGTCGCCTCCCTGGATCATAAAGTCCCGGATGATGCGGTGGAACTGGAGCCCGTCATAGAAGCCCTCGAATGCGAGGCGGGCAAAGTTATCACGGTGCTTGGGGGTGTCGGCGTAGAGCCGCACTTTGATTGTGCCGAGGCTGGTGATGATGTCGAATACCGGCTCTGCGGGCAATGCTGCGATTTTTTCCATTGTTTTCATTGTTTTTTCTACTGCTGCTGCGGAATCGGCTTCGGCCTGGGCCTCCGCTTCTTTCTGTCCGCCTTTGGGGTTGTTGCCGCAGCCGGCTGCTGCAATCAGCAGGGCGGCTACGCTGATAATGCTGATGATTCTTTTCATACGTTCAAACTTAATTACGCAAAAATAATAAAAATGCGTATTTTTGGAAAGAATATGTACAATTGAAATGGCAGACAATTATCTTGAAAGGCGCGAAGAGGCCATCCGCACGGCCGGACGCACAGTGCTGCGGCGCAACACCCCTTCGCTCGACACCCTTCTGCTTAAGAACCGGAGCCACAGAGGCTTCGATTCCGAATACCAAGTTGCGATGCGGCAGCTTGAGTCCATAGTGTCCGTGAATCCCAAACTGCCGTCAAGCAAGAACGCCCAGCGCTTCCGCTTCAAACTGCTGGACGCTTCCGGCGGCGGAGAAGATTTCTGCCGTTTCCTGCGGTTCGGCGCTTATCTACCCGAGCTGCACCTTCCCCTGCCGGGGACGGAGCCGAAGGCGTTCATCATCGTGTGCTGCACTGAAGCGGAATCGCCCTCCGTGGATATAGACCTTGGTATCGCGCTTCAGAGTATGGCCCTCAAGGCAGTGGAAATTGGGCTCAACGCGCTGATAGTGCGCGCGTTCAACCGGGAAGAAGTCCGCCGGGCTCTCGACCTCCCCCTCGAGCCTCTCGCCGTACTTGCGATAGGCAAAGGGACCGACAAAATCGAGCTCGTGGACGTGCCCGAAGGGTCCGACCTCCGCTACTACCGCAAAGACGGCGTCCACTATGTCCCCAAAATCCGGCAGGAGGACCTTATGCTTTAAAGGGGCGGGACAATAATCAGAGACAATTACTTATTTTTGACAAAAATTGATACAATGAAAAGAATTCTCATCATAGCATCTGCCGCTCTGCTGCTTGCTTCCTGTTCGAGCGGTTACCAGGTCAGCCGGAGCCAGGCTGCGGACAAAGAAGTGGCGCAACCCTACGGAGACACTGCTGCATCCCGCAAAATCACCTCGCTGAAAGGTTATTCACCGACTTCCGATGACGTCACCCGCTACAAAAACGACATAGGCAATTTCCTCAGCGCCAACGTGCCGAATTTCTCCCGTTACAACAAGGCGTTGATAATGATTGACGACGTGAAGGCCGACAGCTACACGGGATTGGCTCTGAGCGATGTACGGCTGATTTCCGTGCTGGATCCTTCATCCGCTGTCATACTCGGCACCACCGCTGCCGGCGGAGCGATAGTCATCAAGACTAAATAGCTTCCTGCCGCACGAGCCTGATTCCTCCGACTGCGAGCAGCACCTGCGCCGCAAGGTAGGTGCTCATAACCCCGAACCCGCTCATAAACGGGCTGAGGTCGCCGAAATTGCGGACGGCGATAAGTGCGTCGGAGAATGTAAACAACAGCGCGCCGCAAAGCAGTATCCGCCAGGTCGCACCGCCCCGGCGCAGGACTCCTGCGAGCGTGCTGAAAATCAGCAGCATAAGCACGAATCCGTAAACACCCATCGGAAGGAGCATAACGCCGCTGACTCCGATTCCGAGCGCCAGGGCTGCCGTGGCGGCGAGGCAGACGGGTATGGCTGCCGCCCAGGCCCACGGCCTCATCCCTTTCCAGGACTGTCCGCCGAACAGCGATATATAGAATATGTGGCCGATGAGGAAAAGGCCGATTCCGCCCGCGAAAAACGGGAATCCCTTTCCGAGAAGCATCGTGTCGCCGGCGAAGCCGAACAACTGGCCGCATACCAGCAGGGCAGTCTTTTTGAAATCAGGCTGCCCGCCGCCCTCCAGGAGGTAGGCCAAGGTCGTGACGCACAGCAGCGGCAGCAGCGCAGGCTTGACGCAGCGCTCAAGCCCGTATTCGGTCAGGCATCCGTATAGATTGAGAATGCAGCACACGGCAAAGAAGGCCGCGGGAATGTACCAAAGATTTAGTTTTCTCATAGCGAATCCGATTTGTTTACAAAAATATCATTAATTTTGTAAACTTATGGGATTATTCAATTTTTTCGGTGACAACGAGCACCGCGTTTTCAACTACAAGCCGATCTACTACGACCCGGAGGAGGAAAAGCGCAAGAAAATGTTCGGCGCCGTGGACGGTACCCTCGACAAGGAGCAGAAGAAAGACACCTACGTGCCCGGCTCCTACATCAAGGGTTCGTTGCGTGACGGAGCTTACAGCCGTACCCGCAGCCATATGGGCAAGACCCACACCATCATCGGCATCATCAGCCTGCTGCTGATTGTGGCGGTACTTTATTTTATTGCCAAGTTTTATTCGATGCTCTGATGGGAAAGCTCAAAGTTCTGTCGGCACGAATATCCAATATGATAGCCGCGGGCGAGGTGGTCCAGCGGCCCGCTTCGGTCGTGAAGGAGTTGATGGAGAACGCAGTAGATGCCGGGGCGGACGATGTGAGGGTGGTCATTACCGACGCAGGGCGCACGCTCATCCAGGTGATTGACAACGGCTCCGGGATGAGCCCGTCGGACGCTGTGCTCTGTTTCGAGCGGCACGCAACCTCCAAAATCGCCACCGCAGCCGACCTGGAGAACATACTGACCTACGGTTTCCGCGGAGAGGCGCTGGCCAGCATAGCCGCCGTGTCGGAAGTGACCTTGCGTACGCGCAGGGAGCAGGACGACACCGGCACCCAGGTGACCATTTCCGGCACGAGTGAGGTCAAGACTTCATCGGTCTCCGCCCCGGCAGGCTCCAACTTTGCGGTACGCAACCTTTTCTACAACACCCCCGCGCGCCGCAAATTCCTTAAGTCCGACAATGTGGAGTTCAAGCACATAGTGGAAGAATTCACCCGGGTGGCAATCCCTCGCCCGGACATCTCCTTCACGCTGACCCACAACGGCAAGGAGGTTTTCGTGCTGCGCAAGGCGAAGTCGCTGAAGTTCCGCATCCAGGACCTTCTCGGGCGCAATGTGATGGGGGACGTGGTGGATGTGGAGGCCGAAACCAGCGTGGTGAAAATCAGCGGTTTCGCGGGCCGGCCTGAGAGCGCGCGCAAGGCTCTCGGCAACCAGTTTTTCTTTGTGGGCGGGCGCTATTTCCGCAGTCCCTATCTCCATAAGGCCGTGATGAAGGCCTACGAGGAATTCGTGCCCGAGGGGCTGACTCCCTCGTACTTCCTGTTCCTGGAAGTGGACCCGCATTCCATCGACGTGAACATCCATCCTACCAAGACCGAAATCAAGTTTGAAGACGATAACGTGGTGTTCCAGGTGCTCTTTGCCGCCGTGCGTGAGGCCCTGGGCAAGGGCAGCTTCGGAGCCAGCCTGGACTTCGACTCGGAGGGCGCGGTGGAATTCCCGCAGCGCGGGCGCGGCTTCGAGGAGTACCGCGGCGCGCAGTTCAGCCCCTCGGTGGAGTTTGACCCTGCGTTCGACCCCTTCGAATCCGGCAGCGGCCACGATAGCTTCGCCCCCGCTCCGTCAGCCCCGTCTTCGGCCGGCGGCAATTCAGCACCGGCTCCATATTCGCTTGGCGGGCTCTCTGCAGGCCCCAAGGACTACGTCCGTCTCTTCGATTCCGTGCAGGTCTCTGCCGACGCGATGGTCATCCAGGGCAAGTTCATCGTGACCCGCAGCGCCTCGGGCATTATGATAGTGAATATACGCCGCGCCTGGGAGCGCATCCTCTACGAGCAGGCCCTGCGCGCTCTTGCTGACGGCGTCCACGTGACGCAGACGGCACTCTTCCCCGTGCAGGTGCGCGTGGGCGTGGAGCAGCGCCTGTTGCTGGACGAGAACGCCGCCCTGCTTTCGAGCCTCGGTTTCGATATCAACCCCATAGGTACGGATACCGTAGCAGTGGGCGGAGTGCCCGAAGGCTACAGCTGCGAACCGGGCAAGGTGGAGCAGATGATAGGGGACCTGCTGCTGATTCTGTCGGATTGCAGGACCGCCCTGGAAGAGGTGATGCAGCAGAAGACCGCCTCCAAGTTCGCGATGCTCGGCTCGGTAAATGCCCGGGTGCCCGATTCGCCGCAGGGGGTGCGCACTTTGCTTGATATGCTTTTTGCTTGTGAAAATGCCGAATTCACGTCCGGCGGCAGGCGCATCATCTCCGTGATGGACGTGGATGAAATAGAAAAGAGATTTTAAAGGATGTCATACTATTATCAAGAAAACCGCAGGGGATTCCTCTCCAACGTGCCTCCGGTCACGAAAAACCTCATAATCATCAACGTGCTGATTTTCGTGGCCACTATCATAAACGAAAACTTTATGATAGGCACTTTCGGCCTCTTCTATCCCACGTCTCCCTACTTCCGCTGGTGGCAGGTGATTACGCATATGTTTATGCACGGAGGCTTCTGGCACATCTTGTTCAATATGTACACTCTGTTCATATTCGGAGTGGTGGTGGAACGGATAATCGGGAGCAAGAAATTCCTGCTGTTCTATTTCGTGTGCGGCTTAGGAGCCGCGGCCTTGCAGATGGGTACGCAGTACCTTGAGGTGCAGGCCTTTATGAATTCGGATTCCCAGACTGCGCTGCAGTCGCTGATAGACCTCAAGCGTACGCCTACCGTGGGCGCGTCGGGAGCAATCTACGGTGTGCTGATCGGGTACGCTATGCTGTTCCCGCAGTCGAAGATGACCCTGCTTTTCCCTCCCGTGACGCTGAGCGCGAAATGGATGGTCATAGTGTTCGCCGTCATCGAGCTTTTCACCGGCGTGGTGGGCTTCGCCGACGGCGTGGCGCATTTTGCACACCTCGGCGGTATGCTCATCGGCTGGCTGCTTATCCGCTTCTGGAGGCGCAGGGGAGTGCTTTTTGACAGAGACAGATTATGAAAGAGATTATAGATGAAGCCGTCCGCATCCTGAAGGCGGGCGGAGTTATTTTGTATCCCACCGATACTGTGTGGGGTCTGGGATGCGACGCCACGAATGAGGAGGCCGTTGCTAAAGTGTTCGCCATCAAGCGCCGCAGCGAGGCCAAGTCGCTGGTGCTGCTGGCCTGCGACCTGGATATGGTTGCGCTGCACGTGAAGGAGATTCCTTCGATTGCCATCGACCTGGTCGAGGTCAACGACGCACCTATGACCATCGTGTACCCCGGAGCCCAGGGACTGGCCGCCAATGTGGTGGCTGAAGACGGTTCGGTGGGCATAAGGATTCCCCGCCACGAGTTTTGCGAGCAGCTGGTACGCAGGCTGCGCAGGCCGCTGGTGTCTACTTCCGCCAACGTGTCAGGTGAGCCGGCGCCCGCTTCGTTTGCCGATATAGCGCCCGAGATTCGCGCGGCCGTGGATTGGACAGCTCCCCGCAGGTTCGAACAGGGCTCCACGGGCAGGGCGTCCCAGATTATCAAGCTGGGGCTGCGCGGCGAGGTCGAGATTATACGTCCCTGACGCTCTATGTATATCGGCTTGATTTCAGATACCCACGGGGTGTTCGGAGAGCAGTTCAAGGAGTTTTTCGCTCCGGTGGACGTCATCTGGCACGCGGGCGACTGGGGCGGCGACGGCGCTTTCTGCGAGAGTATCAGCGGGTTTAAGCCCGTGGTCGGCGTGCACGGCAACTGCGACGGCTCCGGAGTGCGCTATCTGTATCCCGAGGTGCAGATTCTTAAAGTGCAGGGGCTCGAGATTCTGATGATGCATATCGGAGGCTCACCGGGCCATTATTATCCTGCCGCGAAAGCGCTTATCGAGGAGCATAAGCCCGATGTTTTCATCTGCGGGCATTCTCATATCCTCAAAGTTATGCGGGACCCTAAGTACGGCCACCTCTACATAAATCCCGGTGCGGCAGGCCTTCAGGGATGGCAGTTGGTGCGCACTGCGTTGAGGTTCAAGATAGAAAGTGGTGAAGTTAAAGATATGGAGGTATTTGAATTGCCAAAAAATAATGGTATCTTTGCAGGTTAGTCAGTAAAGTTTAACTGTTTTTAAAATTTTAAAGCAATGAAGAAGGTTATTATTTCTATGGCTATCGCGGCCCTCTGCCTCTGTTCTTGCGGTAACAACAACCAGAACAAGCAGGCTGAAGGTGAGGCCGCTGCTGTCGAGCAGGCTGAAGAATGCTGCGGCAAGTGCAAAGAAGAAGGCAAAGAGTGTTGCGGCGAGTGCAAGGAAGAGGGCAAGGAGTGCTGCGACAAGTGCAAGGAAGAAGGCAAAGAGTGCTGCCAGGGCGAGAAGGCCGAAGGCCAGGCTTGCGAAGGCGGTCAGAAAGCCGAGTAAACTTGCGTAACAGCGACAAGTGCAGCCGTCTCCGTCCGGAGGCGGCTTTTTCCTAATGTGACGGGCAGCCAGCCGCGCTCCTGCGCAAGGGCCGCCTCCTCGGGGCTGAAATCGCCTTCCGGTCCTATCAGGATGCATATTTCAGGCTCGGAATCTTCCGCCGGCAGGGGGGATGTGTCCCCGGACTTCGCTTCGCTCATCCCTCCCACGCCGGACGGCGCGGGCCCCTCCCGTTTACGTGACCACGGGTGGTCACGGTCCGGGGACACATCCCCCCTGCCGGCTAGCAGTTCCGGGATGGTGAATTTCTGCCCGTCGAAGCAATAGCAAATCATTTTCAGCGCGTGCTCGGGAGCGGCGAGGATGAAGTCCCGCACGCTCAAGGGCTCCTCTACCACCGGCACGGTGCCTTTGAGCGACTGCTTCGCCGCCGACAGCACCAGTCTCTTAAGCCTCTCTGTCTTAAGAATTTTGCGCTCGGAACGCTCTCCGATTACCGGCGCGACCACATCCACCCCAATCTCCGTAGCCTTTTCCACGAACCACTCGTAGCGGTCGATGTTCTTGGTGGGGCAGACCGCCATAGTCAGCCTGTATGGATGCGCTCCGAATCCTTTCTCGAGGCTGTCGATACGGGCCACGGCCCCTTTGGCGTCAGCCTCCACAAGAGTGCAACGATACAAATTCCCGTGTCCGTCGATGACGCAGACCTCGTCGCCGCAGCGGTGCCGCAGCACCCTGACGCAGTGTGCGGATTCCTCCTGGTCGAGACTCAGGAAGGAGCCGTCTATATTTTCGCTGAAGAAAATTTCCATACCGGGCACAAAGATGGTGATTTTTCTTTAAATTTGTGGTATGAGACTTTTTACGCTTACCTCGGACCTTCACGGCGAGCTCGCAAAGAATGCCCACAACGAGCAGTTTATCAAAGACATAGAGGCTGCACTCGGACTGCAGTTCGATTACCGTGAGACGGATTATTCCGACTACGGCGCCGTCGGCGACATAATATATGTCCGCACCGGCGGCACGGAATCCATTTTCAAGGAAGTCTTTGCCGGGCACGAAGGCGCCCGCGTACGGCTCCTGACCAGCGGGCAGAGCAATTCGCTCGCCGCATCGATGGAAATCCTTGCCTGGCTGCGCGCTCAAGGTATGGACGGAGAGATTATCCACGGCTCCATAGAGCACATCGCCTCGGAGCTGCAGCGTTACTATCCCAGGCGCTCGCGCGTGGTCTCGCCGCTCATCCAGCCGTTCGCCGACATAGACGTGCTGGAAGGCAAGCGCTACGGAGTCGTGGGCCGGCCTTCCGACTGGCTGATAAGCAGCGTAGTGGATTACGAGCAGGTCCGGGATATGCTCGGCGCGGAAATCGTGGACATTCCCATTGAAAGGCTGGTGGAGATAGTGCGGGCCGGGGGCGGTGCGGAAGGCTCTGCCATCCGGCTCAAGCCGATGAACGAGCCCAAGTTCGGAAAGCCTATTTCCGAGGCTGATTTCCGCGGGGCGCAGGCCATTTATCGCGCCTTGCGTCAGATAATTGCGGATTATAAGCTCGACGGCCTGACCCTCCGCTGTTTCGACCTTCTCACCGCCCTTGGCAACACCGGGTGCCTGGCCCTTTCGATGCTCAACGCCGAAGGAATCGTAGCCGCCTGCGAAGGCGACATCCCGGCGATGCTGTCGATGGCCGTGCTGCAACAGCGCTACGGAAAAACAGGCTTCCAGGTGAATCTGTCCCGTATTTCCGGCGGCAGTTTCCTATTTGCGCACTGTACCGTGCCCCTGAATATGGTCACGGACTACTGCTACGACACCCATTTCGAGTCCGGAATAGGCGTGGCTATCCACGGCGAGCTTCCCGTCGGCAAGGCGCGCATCTACAAGATCAGCGCCGACCTTCTCAGTTGCATCGACGAAGAAGTGGAACTCTACGCCAACAACTACGAAGACAACCTCTGCCGCACCCAGGTGCTGGTCAGCCCCTCAAACCACCCGGCATCCGACCTGAAGCGCTATTTCCTGCGCACACCCCTTGGCAACCACCACATTCTGGTCATTTAAACAGCGCCTTGACGAGCTCAGGCACGTCGGCTACCTTGACCACCCGTATTCCGGCGGGTGTCTTGCCGTCTATGCTGCTGTAGGAACTGATGAATATCTTCTTGAAACCCAGGCGGGCGGCTTCGCTGATGCGTCGGTCGGTCTGGGCGACGGGGCGGATTTCTCCGCTCAGGCCCACTTCGCCGGCAAAGCAGCAGTCCAGCGACAGGGGATAATCGAAGTTGGACGATAGCACGGCGCAGATGACAGCGAGGTCGCAGGCCGGGTCGCTGACCTTGAGGCCGCCGGCCATATTGAGGAACACATCTTTGGCGCTGAGGTGGAAGCCGGCGCGCTTTTCCAGCACAGCGAGGAGCATATTGAGGCGGCGGGTATCGAAGCCGGTGGCGGAGCGCTGCGCCGTGCCGTATGCGGCGGACGAAACCAGGGCCTGCACCTCGAACAGCAGGGGGCGCGTGCCGTCCAGCATTGCGGTGATGGCGGTGCCGCTGAGGCCCTCCTCGTGCATCGGGATCAGCATTTCCGAAGGATTCGGCACCTCGCGCAGGCCGCTGCCGGTCATCTCGAAGACCGCCAGCTCCGAAGTGCTGCCGAAGCGGTTCTTGATGCTGCGAAGGATGCGGTAGGAGCCTTTGTTGTCGCCTTCGAACTGCAAGACCACGTCCACGATGTGCTCCAGGACCTTGGGCCCGGCGATGTAGCCGTCTTTTGTGATGTGGCCGATAAGGATCACCGGCACACCGCTGTCTTTTGCGAAACGCAGCAGCATAGCGGCCACTTCCTTGATCTGGCTCACGGAGCCCGGCGTGCTCTCGAGCGCGTCGGTGTACATAGTCTGCACGGAGTCCACGATCATAAGGTCCGGCTGCAGGGAGCGGGCCTGCTCGATCACGGCTTCGATCTGCGTCTCGCAGAAGATGAGACAGTCGTCCGGAATGCCTTCCGGGGCAAGGCGCAACGCCCTCATTTTCACTTGTTTTTCGCTTTCCTCGCCAGTCACGTAGAGAGTCCTCAGCGACGGGCAGCCGAGGGGAATCTGCAGGCTGAGGGTGGACTTGCCTATGCCGGGCTCGCCGCCTATCAGTATGAGCGAGCCGCCCACGATTCCGCCGCCTAGCAGTCGGTCGAGCTCGGCTATTCCGAGGGCCTTGCGTGCCTCGGCCGAAAAATCCACGTCGCTGAGTCTGCGGGGCTTGCGGCCGTCGGCGCCGGGTCTGGCACTGCCGCCGGCCTGCTTTTTCGCTTCCGAGGGAGCTTCCACCATCGTGTTCCACTCGCCGCAGGCGGGGCAGCGCCCCATCCATTTCGGGCTCTCGTTGCCGCAGCTGGTGCAGTACCAGACGCTCTTACTTTTGCTTGCCATCTTGCTTGAAATAGTAGGGATCGTCCTTAAGGAACTTCACGCCGTTGCTTTCATTTCCAAGGATGCGCACGGCGCCTATGGGTTTGCGGCCATACACATCGAGGGTCTCTATCTTGACCTTCTTGGAAGAATGGACTATCGTGTTGTCTCCTGCATACAGGGCTACGTGTGTGACCCTGAAGGGTTTGGCGCTGCCGAAGAACAGCAGGTCGCCGGGCTGCCACCGGCCGTCGGCAACCGGCTTTCCACACTTTATCTGCTGGCTGGCGTTGCGGGGCAGGATGAGGCCGTTCATATAGTAGCAGAACTTCACCAGCCCGCTGCAGTCGAAGTGCTTGATGGAGTTGCCGCCCCACATATAGGGGGTGCCGGCGAAGCTGCGGGCGAGCTTCAGGATGTCTTCGGCATTGGGCTTCAGGGCCGCGGTGCGAGCCGCAAAGTCGGCTATGTCTGCCGTGGGTACCCAGCCGAAGCGTCCGTCGGGGAGCTGTACCTTTGTCCAGCGGCCGCAGGGGCAGGTTTCTCCTGTCTGGCGCACAAGGTTGCCCATAGTGAAGTCGCAGATGGGGTCGCTGTCTTTGCCGGGCTTTTCCCGCACGCGGGAGTACTCTGCGGTGCATATCCATTTGGGCGCTGCGAGCCAGGCGTCCTTTTCTTCGTCAGTGAGTTCGTGGATCGCGAGGTCGGTGACCCAGCCGGTGTAGTCTTCCGCGCGGACCTTGACCCAGTAGCGGTCGGTCTCTCCGAGGGTCTCCACAAGGGCCCCCATAAGCATCTGGTTGTCCAGGGGCGCCTCATAATCTGGCTGCGCCCTCATAAAACTGGACGACAGCGTCACCACCGCCCAGCCGAGTAGGGAAATAAGAGTCATAATAATCATTTACTTAGGGACAGTGAACAGGGATGCGGGGAGGGATGATTTCTGCCCGCCCGTTCATTGTCGGACAAGTTTTATACAACAAGCAAATATAATGATTATTTCTGTTTAATGCAGAAACCCCTATTTGTTTTGCTGCTGCCACTGCTCCCGCTGGCTAGGGAAATCATCCGGCGGGAGCACCTGCGCCAGTTTGGCAAGCTGCATAGTAATGCAAGGCCATACATTAAGGAAATATTATTATATTTGTAAAAATGTCTTTATCGGCTATGAAAAGGATTATCATCACATTGCTCGCATTCGCGCTGAGCTCAATCACCCTCGCCTATGCGCAGGGCATACACGTTGGAGACACTTTCTATGACGGGGATGTAGCCTATACCGTCAAGGAGATCCGTATGGGCACGGTCGTCTATTTGACGGATGTCCTCGGGGAAGAAGAACTGACGCTGGAGCAATGGGGCTCGACGCCGGATGTGTTCAGGCTGCGGCCCAGCCGCAATGCCGAAGATCCGAAGTACGGCGCGGAGTTCGGCTGCCGTGTCAACTTTGTCAGCCGTCCGGACAACAGCTACCTGGAGGTCATAGGGGACAACGACATCGTTCTCAAGGTGCTGCCGCTCGTAAAGCCTATGGACTCTTTTGAAGATGGCAGTTTCTGGCACGGTGATGCGCTGGTCTATACAGCCCATACTTTCGAGGAGGAAAGCGTGCTTATGAAAGCTTCGGCTGAAGGCGAGGAGCACGAGTTCGTGCTAACCCCGATAACGGACGGAGGCGATTTGTACGTGGTTTCGGACGGGCCGGACGAGGTGGTTAACCAATTCGGGGCTGCCGGTTATGCCCGGCGTATCAGGCAGGGAAGCCTCGATGTGCTGTGCTTTTACGGTAAAAAGGACAATCTGCTGATGGATGCGTTGGAGGCAACGAAAGTGTCGGACGCCCAGCAGCTTAATGTCAGAAAGTGGATGGAGATGATCACGGGCGATTACTGCACCGAAAGCGGCTCCCAGGTCAAGATATGGAGCGACCAGGGGTCATATAAGGGAAAGGATATGCGTTTTGCGCCGGTGACCTTCAACGGTATGGTTACGGGCGTGCTCGATTTCGGCAGCGGGGGACCGTTCTTTGTGGGCAAGGTGGAAGCTGTGCCCACTCCGGGAGGCCTTCGTATGACCGAAGTCAAGATGAACGAGGGGGAACCCTGGTATGAGAAGACCGTCTCCAGCTACGAACTCGAGTGGACAGGGAGGGAAAGCCGCTTCGACTTTGCAAGCCGCTCCCTGCTCAACAGCGGCCTTCGCCGCCTGGACAAGCCCACGTTGCGTGTGATGCGCAACGCCATCCTGGCCGCACACGGCTATGTGTTCAAGGCGAAGGACCTGAAGGCGTATTTCGAGGATCAGCTGTGGTACACTCCTGCGCAGAGCAACGCTTCCGTCAAACTGACCCTGCTGGAGCAGCTCAACGTCGCCCTGATCCAGGCCGCCGAGCGGGCTCAGTAATCAGTAATTGGAATTCTCCGCATCATAACCGGAGTTGACGTGATATCCCTGCTGAGGCTCTCCGGGGTAATACCATCCTTTGTTATAGTCCCAGAAAGACATATTTCTTCTCCTCCGCGTGCCACGCTCGTCGTAATAGTATTCCCAGGTGTAATTATATCTGTGCTGATAAGACAGACTGTGGCAATTGCTCGCGGTGGATTTCAGCCCGTAAGGGGCCGGACCGGAAACATCGTGGACTGCAAAACTACCGGGTATAGTCAGCCCCGGCAGACCGGCGGCAGACAATTCAGTAATCTGGAAACCCGGATTAACCCAGATATGGATACTCTTCAGCGACGGGCAGTCGAAAATGGAGATAGAATGAACGTTTCTGATTCCCAGGTCTGTCGCGTCAGACAATCCCCTTATTGAGACTCCTTGTATTCCGGTTTCTCCCTTTTCGCCGGGCAAGTAACTACCGTAAACACTTATTGCTTTACTCGAAGTCGAAGGTATAATCAAGTTGCCGCTGCTTGTCCCATTAATGATTAATTTATCACTCTGGATTCCCTGCAAGAAAGTGAGTGATTCTTCTGTCAGATTGTGTGCGTCAACGCCTACATAGTCAAAAGTCACACCCGCGGCGGAAATTGATTCCGGCAGTGTCGCGGCTTTGTCCGCGGCGCTGCTGAAGTCTAAATACTTGATTTTAGGGCAGTTGTCAAGTATGAGTCTGCCTTTAAAATTATCGAGCCTTAAACCGTCAATGCTTGTTCCGGATAAATCCAATAATTCCAGAGTAGAATAATAATACATAAAAGAATTCTTATCTAATGCTGGACTGTGAACAACCAATTTTTCAGACACACGAGCACTTGTGCCGTTGAAGGTCCTGTCCTCAACGGTGAACGACCGAATTGTCTGCGGCTGACCGTTTATCTCATAAGGCATAGACAAAAGCCACCAAAAAGGCAAATTATGATCCGAGATAGATACGACGTCGTTCACACGTCCCGGCATATCGATATGTAACAGATCGTGCTTCACTTCTTCATCATCGTAGCAGATCGATTCATAGACATCGGAGAAACTGATTGCATCCGGATCTTTCCAATTGCAGTATATGGATTTTCCGTCATTATATTCTGTCTGATAGCTCTCCGGATCGCAGTCACCCAGAATATCCAGCAGTAATTCCCGGGTTTTCTCGAAAGGATAGTTCGGCAGAGAGAAACCCGTCGTCAACCAGGACCCATATCCGTTGTATCCGTCATACAGGGGGACAGGATATGTTTCACCAAACAATGAAACATCTGTAAAAGGCCCTTCGATAGAATAGCTTACAGGGGACTTTTTCAGGCCATTCAGCACAGCGGTACAGGCAACTGTCTCATCATCATTCTGGGGCGGGGTGCCCGATTCCAGCATTACTTTTGTCTTGGTTTCCGTGACTTCTGCCGGATTCTTCGGATTGGGAGTTCTCTCCACCAGATTGATAAAGATATCTTCGCCGAACAAATTCAGGCCCTTGCGGTTCATTTCAATCTTCACGAGGTTGTTATCCGGTCTGCCGGACAGCTTCATATACTCATTTCTTGCATTTACGGGGGCAAGCCTGGGTACAAGATAATACTTGCCGAACGAGTGCGACAAATCTCCGGGAAAATCGAAAGTCTTTGTCCAGTTCCAACCCAGGCCGAGGTATCCGCCGAACTGCAGGCCTATGGAAGGCTCAAAATATGCGTTGCCCATAGCGTAGCTGAAATCTCCCCTGCAAATGGCTTGCAGGGTTTCGGCATTGAACGGAGCGCTGGCGGACAGATATGCCTTGAGTCTCGGTTTAAGGTCAAGCATAAAATCCAGGGCTCCTCCTGCGATACGTGCACCTATGCCCATATCCGGCCCTACTTCTATGCCTCCGCTCAGGGCGCCGCTGATCTTGACCGGGGTATAGTCTGAGGGGGGACTCAGCAGGCCGCAGTCAGTATAGACGCCGCTTCCGGAAGTATACCCGCATTCTGCATAAGCGCCCAGCCTCAGGTCAAGGTCCGTGTTGAGGGAGATTTCTCCCTTGGGCTCTATGACAAGGACTCCGTGGATGGCCGGCGACACCGGTATCACGCCTCCGACCATAATCGGGACTGTGGACGAGAAGAGGAATTCGCCTATCCTGAGCGGTGTGAGGCTGCCTTCGGCCTTGCAGGCAAAGGAGCACTGGAAACCGAATTCCTCCTCGATGCGGGCCTTGAACGAATTGACCGTGAACCAGTCTATGTCGCACTCCATATCCAGGGAAAAGCGGAAAGAGAATTTTGGCGTGACCGTGCAGCCGGGACCGATATTGAAGCTGGCATCTATGCCCAGAATCTGGGGTATCTCTATGGTGAAAGCAGTGCCGGCTTTTGTGACAGGGACTTCACGCCCTTCAAACATAATCCGGTCTATGTGCTCCGTTATATCCTGGCTGGATACCTTCAGGTGAAGGGTTTCAAACACCTCATTGAGCGGAGCCAGTTCCGTAGTGACGATTGTCTTGTCCCCGGCACTTTGGGACCCCGTGATTCTGGCGGCATATCCTTCAGGATACTGCTCGCAGGGCGGGAAAAAGAGAATGTCGCCTTGTGCAAGGCCGCTGCCGCCGAGGTTGGAAAAATCTACGGTGAATCCCTGCTGCGAGGCCTCGCTGATGTGCTTCATCATATCTACAGAGACAAGAACAGAATTGTCCGACAGTTTGTAAGAGTAGTCAGCGCCCTCTGCCGAGCCGCCTTTCTTCTCTTCGGGAACCAGAGGGGCCTTGTCCTCGACTGTCACGGAGCAAGTGGCCGTGTAGGCGCCGTCGACAGTTTTGACTGAGACAACGGCTGTGCCTTCTGCTTCAGCCCTGACAAGCCCTTCTGCCACGGATGCGACCTTTTCATCCGAGCTGGACCATTCGACTGCGCGGTTGTCGGCATTTGCCGGATGAACAGTGGCAGTGAGCGTATACGTTTCCCCCGGGCAAAGCTTGAGCGCGTTTTCATTCAATTCAACCCCGGTGACCGGAATCACATTTTCTTTGTGTTTTATGCATCCTGACAGCAAAAGAACAGCTGACAACAGCGCAAAGGTGAAGACTCTTTTCATATAGTACTTTTTCAATATGCGAATATATGCCAAGCTGCCGCTCGGAAGCGGGACAATTCCTTTAAACTATACGGACATTTCATTGAAAGTTGCCCAGATCGCGTGTAATGCCAAATGCCGGTTTAGATTCAAAGAAAAATGCTATCTTTGCCCCGAATTAATTCAAAAAGACGTGAATCTCTTTTCCACTCCGAACACGGCCCTGACCGCCAACCCGGATCTTGCCCAAAGCCCAGGATATTGAAAAAGATGACCAAGATGAATAGCCGTTCAAAGGGATCTGCCTCTCAGACATTCCAGGAAACAACGTATCGCGAGATCTTCCTGGCTGATCAACGGGACGATGAGCACCACGAGTATTCCAAATTGACCCTCTGCTTCTCGGATAAGGGCCCCTACCTGCGGGAGGATGTCTATACTCCCGGATGGTCCGCCGGCAACTACGGAGGCGGGACTGTCCGGACCGACCTGCCCGAAGGTTTCTACAGGGGGCAGACACCGGAGACCTTTGCCGGACATTTCGGAGAACGCTTCCGGGAGCAGATCCGGCAGAATGCCGAACTAGCCGCCTTCCTCGATGAAGCCAACGGCCGGCTGAAGCGTTGAATTTACTATATTATGAATCTTCGGGAAATCAAGAAAGACCGGCATTTCGTTAGCCGAGACAAAAACCGCTGATTTTTGTCCGGAGACTGGGCGCCAGCCGGTTATCGGGCCAGAAACCGCTGATTTTTGTCCGGAAGTTGGGCGTCAGCCTGTTATCGGGCCAGAAACCGGTAATTTTTGTCCGGAAGTTGGGCATCAGCCGGTTGTGGGGGCAGAGATTGCCGATTTTTGTCCCGTAATGGGAGGTGTCAGAACTTTTGCGGGAACATTGCCGCTACGGCTGACGGGTCCAACCGTAGCATCCGCTGGATTTGCTTATTGCCGGCATTGTATTCTTTGTGGAGAAACAACGCAAGCTCCTGTTTTGCAGATACCGGGAGCAGGGAGGGCCGTTGGCCGTTGTATTTATCCTGGCAGACAGACAGCACTACACCGAACAACTCATCATCGGTGTAAAAGATGCTCTCTCCGATTTCCTTTGCTATCTTTTTCTGCGACTCGATATTCCGGGATACTTCCCTGAAATAGTGTGAAGCGCATCGGAACATACTTTCGCCAAGTGCAATATCGCAGAACCCCATAGGACAGGCGTACCCATCGATGATGACTATCTTTCGTTTAAGCATATCCGCGACGTGCGAGTGCAACACTTGTCTCCTACTCTCCCGATTCAGATACTTTTCCGATTCGCCGTATCTTGCTTTCGCCGCATAGTTGAAGTAATATGAGTTGGCTCCCCAAGGGTAGGAAAAGGGAGTCTCGTCCGGGCTTACTATGTATCCGTTCCGATTGTTGTAGGTGATGACATTTCGCAGGTCCTGGATGCTCTCCACCGGGCGGGGCGACACTGCTCCGAACGACAACCCGGCCGAAAGCCCGCGGCCCTTAAGGTATTTTGTGAGGTGCCGGCTGAACAATAAAAATAGCCTCATACAATCTGCCCTGGACCCGGAAACTGTCAGATGCAGATGGTTTGTCATCAGCTGAAAAGTGATGATTTTGACTTCGGGGACCATCAAGGCGCATATTGCGAGGATATTCATCGCAGCCTTGAACGCATCTTTGTCCGGTAGGAACACAGGGTGGTTTTCGGGAGTCCAAATATGCCAGTAGGGCAGGAACTCATTGAATAGCAGGGCACACTTGCCCTCAAGTTCAGAAAAAGATTTCATAATTCAAGTTTCGGGATAAGACCCTCGTTGTAAATATAATGTTTTTCTGGACAATGATTGCCGTTTCCTGTCCGAAAATCATCATAAAACTACTTTCTGGACAATAAATCCCGTTTTCTGTCCTGGCAGAACCTGCAGTCAGGGCTTCGGACGAAAATATCCGCTTTCTGTCCCGGAGCACCGGTCGTCAGGACTTCGGGACAGAATATGCCGTATTTTGTTCGAAACGGAGTTGGCCGGAAGCCGACAAAGATCCGGAAACAGCCATAGCAAACGGGCGTTTCTTTGCTGTTTTCGCTCCCTGAGTCCCGGTTCTGGCAGACCTTGCCTTCCTTCGGGTTTACTATTCCGGAAAAATGCTTATCTTTGCACCGAATAAATTCAGAAAGTTATGAATCTTCGTGACATCAAAAAGGACATTGACTACATCCTGAGCGCTTTTATCGAGGATTGCTCCCTCGTGGCAGCCGTGAACTCCAAAGTGACTGAAGATAAGGCCTCCGAGCTTATGGAACAGGCCGTTGACCTGTACAACGAGCTGCGTGACAAGGTCAATAAGGCTGAGGGCCCTGCCCGTCAGTATTACAACGCCCTTCGCAAGGAGGTCCTCGAGCGTACCGACGCTCTCTATGAGGCCCTTAGCGCGGCCGTGAAAAAGCAGGCTTGAGACTTGTAGCTAAAATAGCGCTCCCGTTCTTCCTGCTGCTATCCGCTGCAGGCGCGGCGGGCCAGGACACACAGACGCAGAAGCTTCTTTCCGGATATGCCGGAGCGGAGCCTCTGCGTTCGGGTATTGTCGGCGTGCTTGCCGTGCGGGGCGCCGACACGCTCGCCCAGATGAACCGCAGGATCAAGATGGTGCCTGCCTCGAACGTGAAGCTTATCACGACGGGGCTTTCGCTGCTCAGTCTGGGTGCCGACTGGCGTTTCAAGACCACGCTGTCTTACACCGGCAGCATCAGCGACGGAGTGCTGGACGGCGACCTTTATATCGTCGGCGGGGGAGACCCCACCATTGCCGCGCAGACCAGCTGCGCCGATTCCCTCGAAGTGACTTTCCGTGCCTGGAAGGCAGTGCTTGAACGTAGCGGCATACGCACCATCAAGGGCCGCATCGTGGGGGATTCACGCTTTTTCAACCGTCCGCTGGTGGACTCTTCCTGGCAGGCCGAGGACCTCGGGTCCATTGACGGAGCCGGGCCGCAGGGGCTGAATTTTTTCGGCAACTCAGTGGTGTTCAACGTCAGCGGCGGCGAAGTGGGCAAGGCTCCGCAGATAGAGACCCTGTACCCCGACACGCCCTGGATGAGCTATGTCAATTCCGCCGTCACGACGGAGGTCAAGAGCGACAACTCCCTGTACTATGTCTGCTCGGACCTTGCCCCTTGCGGCGAGTTCCACGGGAAGTTCCCCTCCGGGCGCAAGGATTATAAGCTCTATTGCTCCAACCCTTTCCCGGCATATACCTGTGCGTACTTTTTCTGCAATTACCTGATTTCCAACGGTATCGCGGTTGAGGGCGGCTATGCCGACATTTCCCCGCAGGGCAATGTCCGTTCCGACCTGCTTTTCTCCGACATCGGGCACGCCGCTGCCGTCTCCGGTGACCTCGAATCACTCGGCACCAAGGACTCTCCGGACCTTTGGGGCATCGTGCGTGACACCAATTTCGACAGCAACAACTTCTATGCGGAGACTCTCTTCAATATGCTGGCCGTCAAGCAGTACGGCGTCTCGGACAGGGCTCTTTCCGCCCAGGCTGCCACGGAGATGCTCTCCTCGCTGGGACTGAGACCGTACGGCGCTTGCGTAATCAGGGACGGCAGCGGGCTGTCAAGGAAGAATTATGTTTCGCCTGAGTTTTTCGTGCGTTTCCTGCGCAGGATGTACTCCGGCCCGGCGCGGGATTATTATGTCGCATCGCTTCCGAATCCCGGGAAAGGGACTCTCAAGAACCGCCTCGCCGGCGCCTCATCGGAAGTCAGGCGGCGTATCTTTATGAAGAGCGGCTCTATGAACGGGGTGCTGTGCTACAGCGGCTACATCCTCTCCCCGGACTCCGACCGCTCCAAGACCATCTTCTTCTCCATCCTTACCAACAACGTCTCGGCGCCCTCCTGGAAGGTCGCACCCATAATCGACGAAATCCTGCTTAGCCTCGCCTCCGAGCCTTAGCCCCGCTCCAGCTCGCGGCGGATGTCTTTCTCGCGTATGGTGGCGCGCTTGTCGAACTCCTTCTTGCCGCGGGCGAGGGCTATGTGGAGCTTGGCGAAGCCGTTGTCGGCGATGTAGGCGCGCACGGCCACGATGGTCAGGCCCTTGGTCTTGGTCGCCTGCTCGAGATGCCGCAGCTCGCGGCGGGTCAGCAGGAGCTTGCGGTCGCGCGCGGGCTCGTGGCTGCCCCACTTGGATGCCCAGAAGTAGGTCGAGATGTTCATCCCCTTGACATACAGCTCGCCGCCGGAGAAGTAGCACCAGGCATCGGCGAGCGAGGCTTTGCCCGCCCGGAGCGACTTGATTTCGGTGCCGACCAGCACAATGCCGGCGTCGTACTGCTCGAGAAACTCGTAGTCGAACGACGCCCGCTTGTTGTTGATCTGTACCCGAGGGGACTTTTTCTTTACGGCGCTCATAAGCCGAAGGCCTTTTTAATCTCGTTCACCCTGTCCAGCAGCTCCCATCCGAAGAACTGCACCTCCCGGTCCTCGCCCTGGATGCGCACTGTGTCTTTGTAGGGCTTGCGGCCGACGTGCCCGTAGGCGGCGGTGGGGGAGAAAATGGGGTTCTTGAGTCCGAACCGGCGCACGATGGCGGCCGGGCGCAGGTCGAACAGCTCGCGTACCTTGCCGGCAATCAGGCCGTCGCCGCCTTCAACGTGGGCGCTGCCGTAGGTGTCGACGAACACGCTGACGGGCTCTGCCACGCCGATGGCGTAGGCAATCTGCACCAGGCACTCGTCACAGACGCCTGCCGCTACGAGGTTCTTGGCTATGTGGCGGGCGGCATAGGCGCCGCTGCGGTCCACCTTGGAGGAATCCTTGCCGGAGAAGGCGCCGCCGCCGTGGGCTCCGCGGCCGCCGTAAGTATCGACGATAATCTTGCGTCCGGTAAGGCCGGTGTCACCTGCGGGGCCGCCGATGACGAATTTGCCGGTCGGGTTTACGTGCAGTATCCAGTCCCCCTTGAAGAGGGCTGCGGTCTTCTCGGGGAGCGAGGCTATCAGGCGGGGAATCAAAATGTTCCTCACGTCCGCTTCGATCCTCTTGTGCATACGCTCGTCGGTGTCGAATTCGTCGTGTTGGGTGCTGAGCACGATGGTGTGCACCCTGACGGGATGGTGGTGCGAGGAGAATTCCACGGTGAACTGGGATTTCGCATCCGGGCGCAGGTAGGGCATCAATTCGGGCTCGTTGTGGCGGATGTCGGAAAGGATGCGCAGCATCGCGTGCGAGAGCGACAGCGCGAGAGGCATATAGTCCTCGGTGTCGCGGCAGGCGTAGCCGAACATCATTCCCTGGTCGCCGGCGCCCTGGGCTTCCTCGCTTTCGCGCACCACGCCGCGGTTTATGTCGCGGCTCTGCTCGTGGATGGTGCTGATTACTCCGCAGGAAGAGGCGTCGAAGCCGTATTCAGCTTTGTTGTAGCCGATTCTGGAGATGGTGCGGCGCACGGTCTCCTGTATGTCCACATACGCGTTTTCGGAGCGGACCTCGCCGCCCACCACCACCAGTCCGGCGGTGCAGAAAGTCTCGCAGGCCACTTTCGCTTCAGGGTCCTGGGAGAGGAATTCGTCAAGGATTGCGTCTGAAATCTGGTCAGCGACTTTGTCGGGATGACCTTCGGAGACTGACTCCGATGTAAAGAGATAATTCATTTTAGCATTTTTTAAAGCGAGGTTGCAAGCATACAAATCTTTCCTCGCAGGTTATTGGGTGCAAAGATACGTAAAAAATGTTAATAAAAAGTGTATTTATTAGTTGATAGAGATAAATTCTTGATATAACTTTGCGCCACGAAAATAAAATTTATAACGTTATTTTTATTTTATGAAAAAATCTTTTAAAGTGATGTTGCTGTCCCTGGCAGCAATGTTCTTTGCCGTGTCTGCGTTCGCGCAGGTCACGACTGCATCGCTCGGTGGCCGAGTCACCGATTCCAACGGGGAGGCTGTCCCCGGTGCCACAGTGGTGGCCGTGCATACCCCTTCCGGATCGCAGTACTACGGTCTCACCAATGCTGAAGGCCGTTACAGCATCAACGGTATGCGTACAGGCGGCCCCTACACCGTGGAAGTTTCCTGCCTTGGCTATCGCAAGGTTAATTACACGGATGTGACCCTCCAGCTCGCTGAAGTGTTCGCTCTTGACGCCAAACTCTCCGATGACTCCCAGCTTCTTTCCGAAGCAGTGGTCATCTCGACGGCTTCCTCCAAGTTCCCGACCGAGAAGACCGGCGCAGCGACCAATATCAGCAACCGCGAGATGATGAGTATGCCTACGGTCAGCCGCAGCATCACCGACATTACCCGTATATCTCCCTACGGAGGCAACGGAATGAGCTTCGCCGGTACCGACGGCCGTACCGCCAACTTCACGGTTGACGGCGCCAACTTCAACAACAACTTCGGTCTTTCCGACAAGCTCCCCGGTGGCGGCAATCCTATCTCCATCGACGCTCTCGAAGAGATCCAGGTGGTGATTTCCCCCTATGACGTGCGTCAGGCCAACTTCAAGGGCGGCGGCGTCAACGCCATCACCAAGTCCGGTACCAACACCTTCAAAGGCACCGCATACGTGTACCACCGCAACGAGAATATGCGCGGCAGCCACATCTACGGCCAGGAGATTTCCGGCGTCCGTGACACCGACCGCAACACTACCTACGGTATGACCCTCGGCGGCCCCATCGTGAAGAACAAGCTCTTCTTCTTCGTCAACTTCGAGTACTCCAAGACTCCTTCCGTGGCAGTGCGCTGGAGAGGCTCCGAGAACGGCATCGGCAACGAAGCCGCCAACCTTTCCTACTGTACCGTCGCAGACCTTGAGAGGGTGAAGAAATTCGTCAAGGAGAAATACAACTACGACACCGGCTCCTACACCGACTTCCCCGCAGACGAGAACAACGTCAAGGCCCTTGCCCGCATCGACTGGAACATCAACGACAAGCACCACCTCGCCCTGCGTTACAACTACACCAACAACCTCTCCTGGCTTGGTCCCAACGCATCCTCTATGGACGGCGGTACCCGTTCGCCTTATGCCCGTACTTCCCTGTACTCGATGTCCTTCGCGAACTCTATGTACTCGATGAACAACCGCGTCCACACCGCTTCCGTCGACCTCAACAGCCGCATCTCCGACAAGGTGTCCAACCAGTTCCTCGCCACTTTCTCGCTGCTCGACGACGTGCGTGGCACCAATTCCGCCGACTTCCCGTTCATCGACATCCAGGACGGCACCGGCAACAACGTGCAGTATATGTCGCTCGGCTATGAGCTCTTCACCTTCAACAACGCCGTCCACAACACCGTGGCCAACGTCAAGGACGACGTGACCTGGTACGCCGGCAACCACAAAGTGACTGCAGGTGCCAGCTACGAGTACCAGATGGCTGACAACCAGTATATGCGCAACGGTACCGGTTACTACCGCTACGGCAGCGTCAACGACTTCATCAGCGGCGCCAATCCCGAGATCGTGGCCCTTACCTACGGCTACATCAAGGAAGGCAGCACCACTCCCGAATATGCCCCCGCAGCCCGCGTGCGTTCGCACAAGGCCGGTCTCTACATCCAGGACGAGTGGGCCGCCACCGAGCGCTTCAAACTGACCGCCGGCGTGCGTTTTGACGGTCTCTTCTTCGACAACAACGACCTGATGACCAATGCAGCCATCAAGGCCCTGAACTACTATCCCAAGACCTACGGCTACACCGAGCAGCACATCGACACCGGCAAGTGGCCTACGGCAGGCATTACCATCAGCCCCCGCATCGGCTTCTCCTGGGACGTCCTCGGCAACAAGAGCCTCAAGGTCCGCGGCGGTACCGGTCTCTTCTCCGGCCGTATTCCTCTGGTGTTCTTCACCAATATGCCTACCAACGGCGGTCTGGTGCAGTACAGGGCCGCTCTCAACGCGAAGAGCAAGATTAACGGCAACGCCGTGGATATGGGCCAGTTTGCCGGCGGAGTGCTCACCCGTGAGGCTCTGTACGACAAACTCATCTCTATGGGCTTGCCCGCTTCCGTGACTCCCGAGTCCGGTTCCGTGCCTTCCTCCATCGCAGCCGTGGATCCTAAGTTCAGGATGCCTCAGGAGTGGAAGACCTCCCTGGCAGTGGACTACAGCTTCCCGACCGCATTCCCCTTCACCATCAGCGCTGAAGGTATCTACAACAAGACCGTCAACGACGTGACTATGAGCGACTGGAGTATGAAGCCCGTCGAGAGCTTCACCCGCTTCAACGGCGCGGACAACCGCCCGCTTTATCCCGGCTCCTTCCGCAACGGCACCAAGGCATTCGTGCTGAGCAACACTTCCCTCGGCTACGGCTGGTCCGCCAACTTCTCCGTGAAGATGCAGCCCGTCCCCGAGCTCGATATCTACGCAGCCTACACCCACGTAGCCCGCTACGAGATTACCGGTCTGCCCGGTTCCGACGCCGAGTCCGCATTCACCTACGTCCCTACCGTCAACGGTCCCAACAACATCCCTCTGCACAGTTCGCAGTATGTCACTCCCGACCGTGTGATTGCATCCGTGACCCACAACGACCACAGCGGCAACCACTTCAGCTTCATCTATGAGGCCTGGAGGGGCGGCTACAACTACTCCTATATGCTGGCCAACGATATGAACGGCGACGGCTATCAGTACGACGCCCTTTATATCCCTACCGACGACCAGGTTGCGAACCGTGAGTTCCGCTTCGTCTCAGACGGCGACCGCGACCGCTTTATGGCCTATGTCAACAACGATCCTTACTTGAGCGCCCACAAGGGACAGTATGCCGAGGCTTATGCAGTGTTCTCACCTTGGGTACACCGCTTCGACTTCGCTTACAAGCACGATTTCAAGGTCAAGGTCGGCAACAGCACCCACATCCTCCAGCTCAGCTGCGACCTCAAGAACATCGCCAACCTTTTCAACAACAGCTGGGGCGTGTCCAAGGCTATGAACTCGCAGCTCAACTCCGGCCGTATCCTCAAATATGAAGGCGCAGACGCCGAAGGCTACGCTACCTTCTCCACTCCTTCCGCCGTCAGCGGCACCGTCAACACCTGGGCTCCCGTCTATGCTATCGGCCAGTGCTGGTACGCTTCCGTCGGCCTCAAATATATGTTCAACTAATTCAAGAAGTAAGGCAATATGAAACTCAAATATTTATTCATCGCCCTCGCCTCTTCCCTTTGCCTCTTCGCTTCCTGCGAGAAGGAAGAAGCCACTTCTCTGGACAGCATAAAGCTGGACAAGACCTACCTGTCGATTCCTGCCGGCGGCGGCAACGCCACCCTGACTATCGACGCCAAGGAGGCCTGGAGCTTTGCCGAGGACATCGTGCTCGGCAAGGATGACAACAAGAACAACATCTACGGCCAGCTTCCCGCCTGGCTGAAGGCTAGCACCCTTTCAGGCGGCGCCGGAAAGGCGACCGTGACCTTCAGCGCCGATCCTATCGACGGCGGCCGCGAGCAGGAAATGCACATCCTCGTCGGTGACGGCGAGACCAAGACCACCCAGTACATCATCGTGCGCCAGGGCTCCCTGGAGGCCGTGAAGGCTTCCTGCAAGGAGGTCCTTGAAGGTGCCGACGGCAAGACTTTCACCACCACCGGAACCTGCACCTCCATCGCCAACACCAACTATGGCAACTGGTACCTGAACGACGGCACCGGTGAGGTGTACATCTACGGTACCGTGGATGCCACCGGCAGCTACAACTGGGCCAGCTTCGGCATCGAAGTGGGCGACGTCGTGACCGTCCAGGGTCCCAAGACCACTTACAACGGCACCGTCGAACTCGTCGACGTGTCCGTGATCAAGGTCGTGAAATCCCTCCTCAAGATAGACAAGGATGCCGTCGTGGCCGACAAGGCCGGTGACGAATTCACCGTCACGGCTGCCTACAAGGGCAACGGCGTGTTCGTGAATCCTTCGGCCGACTGGGTGGTGCTCTCCGGTATGAAACACATCAAGGGCCAGGCCTCCAAGACCGAACCCAACCCTGCCGACACCGCTGTCGTGAAGTTCAAGGTGCAGCCCAACCTCGACGCTGCCCGTAACTGCAAGGTGGAGTTCTCCAGCGGCACTTCTACCGTGACCCTGACCGTCGACCAGGCCGGTCTGGACCTCACCGTCAGCGAGCTCCTCGAGGCCGAGAAGGGCGCTCTGGTGACCACCAAGGCTTCCACCGTCGTGGCCAAGACCACCAAGGGCTTCGTCATCTCCGACGGCGCGAAGGCGGTCTATGTCTATGACAGCGGCGCCAACGCGGTGGCCCTGGGCGACAACGTGGTCGTGAAGGGCTCCAAGACCGTCTATAACGGCGTGCACGAAGTCGAGAAGGTCTCCGAAGTTAAAGTTGAGAGCAGCGGCAACAAGGTCAACTATCCTGCCGCCAGGGCCGTGACCCCCGAAGCTCTGACCTACAAGGCCGGCGAAGCTGAGTACATCACCCTCTACGGCAAGCTCGCAGTCTCCGGCAACTACCTCAACGTCAACCTCGAAGGCATCGACAGCAAGGTCAAGCAGGGCAGCATCGTCTATCCCGTCGACGACCTGAACGCCAAGAGCTTCGACGGCAAGGACATCGTCATCACCGGTTACTTCAACGGCCTCTCCGGCAGCGACAAGTACATCAACGTGATAGCTACTTCCATCAAGGAGTACACTCCCGGTTCGAAGGGCACCTACGCCAATCCTTACCTGGCATCCGAGATTGCGGCCCTCCTGGGCGGCGGCTCCAAGTTCGCCGATCCCGTGTTCGTGAAGGGCAAGGTCTCCAAGGTCGCCAGCCAGTATTCCGCACAGTACGGCAACGCACAGTTCTGGATTTCCGACGACGGCGCCTTCAAGAACGATCCCGCCAAGGATTTCGAGGCTTACAACGCCCTCTATTTCGGCGCCAAGAACTGGGTCGAGGGCAACGGAACCGTCAAGGAAGGCGACGAGGTGATGCTTTATGGCCTCGTGACCTATTATGCCAAGAACAAAGTGGCCGAGACTTCAGGCAAGCAGGCCTATCTGTTCTCCCTCAACGGAAAGACCGAGTAATCTGTATATCCGCTTGATATTTACGCCGCTCCCGGACGGGGGCGGCGTATTTTTTTGCTGCGGTGTTGGAGTTTAGATGAAAAAAAATTATATTTGAAAAATGTAAATAACCCGAATAATATCTAAAACTCAACATTATGTATTTAAAGCGTTTTATTGCTTCTGTTTTTGCCCTCACGGCGGTCCTCTCCGCCTGCGAGCAGCAAGAAGAGCTCGGCACCGCCAGGATCACGGTAAACCCCACCGAGCTTTCTTTCGACCAGGCCGAAGGTTCCAAGACCGTGGAACTGACCGCCACCCGCGACTGGGATATCGCCAGCCAGCCCGACTGGCTTGCGCTGAGCGTCAGCAGCGGACCGGCTTCCACCAAGCCCCAGACCGTGTCAGTGACCGTGGATGCCAATCCCGGCTTTGACCGTGAGGGAGACGTGGTCTTCTCCATCGACCTTCGCAAAGTAGCTCTCAAGGTGGTCCAGAAAGGTTCCGCCGGCGAGCTCAAGAAGGGCACCGGTACCCTCGAAGACCCTTATACCGTCACCGGCGCAATCGAGTACGTCAAGAGCCTCGGCTCCGACGTCAACAGCCCCTCGCAGGTCTATGTCAAGGGAATAATCTCCGATATCCCCAAGACCGACGAGACCTACGCCACATCCGGCACTTTCGGCAACGCCACGTTCTACATTTCCGATGACGGCAAAGCCGAGAACCAGTTCTACTGCTATCGTATCCTGTACCTTGGCAACAAGAAATACACTTCCGCAGCAGGCGCCGACATCAAGAAAGGCGACGAAGTGATTATCCACGGCAAGGTGGTCAACTACAAGGGCAACACCCCCGAGACCGTCCAGAACGAAGCATACCTCTACAGCCTCAACGGCAAGGTCGGGGAGAAGACTCCCGACCAGACCGAAATCACTTCCTGCTCCGTCGCGGAATTCATCTCCAAGGCCGATCCCAATACCTACTACCGTCTCACTGGCAAAGTCTCCAATTTCAAGACCGGCACCAACAAATCCGGCAAGAACTATATGCAGTTCGACCTGACCGACGACACGGCATCCATCGTCGTGTACGGATTCAAGGACGGCGAGTACGACAAGTGGGCTACCAAAATCAAGGACGGCGGCACTGCCGTAATCACCGGCACCTATGAGTTCTACTCCGCCAAGTCGCAGCACGAAGTGATGAATACGACCGTGGAGAGCTTCACCGAAGGCGCTCCCGTCCAGGGCGTCACCGGCACCGTGGCCCAGACCATAGCCGCTGCGGAGGGCGCCAAAGTGACCATCAATGAAGCTTTCGTGGCCGGCAAGTCCAACTACGGATTCATCGTGGCCGACGAGAGCGGCGCAGTCTATATCTACTACAAGAAGGGAGAGACCATCCCGAACGCCAACATCGGCGACAAAGTCAAAGTCGAAGCCACTAAGAGCGTTTACGGCGGCATCCCCGAATTCACGGAGCCCAAGGTCACCGTGCTTTCCTCCGGCAGCGGCTATACCTATCCCGCGCCCAAGGATATCACCGCCGGCGCCGCTTCCTACCAGTCTTCAGTATCTGAGTACATCCAGCTCAGCGGTACCCTCAGCATCTCCGGCAATTATGTCAATATAGCCATCCCCGGCGTTGATTCCTCTGCCATCCAGGGCTCCCTGTCGGCTCCTCTCGAGTCGCTCGGCGTCAGCTCCTTCGACGGCAAGGACGTAATCGTCAAGGGCTATTTCGTCGGCACCTCCGGCTCCACGACCAAGTACATCAATATCCTCGCCACCGAAATCGGCGCCGGCGATCCCAACGCGAAGCACTGCTCCGTTGATCCCAAGTCCATCAGCGTCAAGGCCGATGCCACCGAAGCCTCCTTTGGTATCAATGCCAACGCCGCCTGGACCGCCGTCAGTGACAACGACGCCTTCAAGGTTGAGCCAGCCTCGGGCGAAGGCGACGCGACTGTCACCGTCAAGTTCTCCGCCAACGAAGGCGATGCCGCACGCGTGGCCAACATCAAGGTCAGCTGCCCCGACGCTTCCTTCGAGGCCACTGTCGTTGTGACCCAGGCGAAGCCTTCAAGCGGCGAAGCCGTAGTCGTCAGCGTGGATTTCACTGCTGAGAATCCTGATCTTCCTCAGGGAAGCGCCGCCGGCCTCAAGGACGGCACCTATAAACTCGGCGGATATGAATTCATTATCCACGCCGCCGACAAGTTCTATCAGGCCAAGTCCAACGAACAGTTCTATCTGCTATTCGGCAAGCAGGGCTCCTATGTCCAGTTCCCCGTCATCGACGGCAAAGCCTTGACGAAGGTTGAGTTCCTCACCGGCGCCAGCGCATCCGAGAACGTGATTGCGGACATTGCAAAAGCCGACGGCACACGCCTTAACGTCAATAATGACAAGCTCAAGAAGGGCACCAATTACTCGTGGGAGGTCTCCGGCGAGCCGGGAGTGGCATACCGTTTCTTGGTGACCAACGGCTACAACGCCCAGTTCCAGAACCTTACCCTCACTTACGAATAGCATCAAGGCCTATGCGTAGCCGCATTCCTTTATTCGCAGCCGCCTTTGTCTGTCTTCTCGCCGCAGTCTCCTGCGGCGGGACGGACACGACGCTTGACACCACCGCCTCCATAACGCCGCGCAACACTTCGCTGAGCCCGGACGGGGGCAGCGTATTCGTGCAGGTGACTGCCTCCGGGGCCTGGACCATCGATCTGGAGTACCCTTCCGGTACCCCGTCCTGGGCTACGGCCGACCCGGCCTCAGGCAACGGCTCCCGCGCCGACGTGCGCCTGCGCTACGACGCCAACGGCTCTTCGGAGGAGCGTCAGGTGACGATGATACTCAGGCCTGCAGGAGGACTTCCCGCCCGCGCCACCGTGACGCAGCAGGGCAAATCCTCCGGCATCATCACGCCCGGAACCGGCATTTCCGGCAAGGATACTGCGGCTCCGCAGTGGCTCGAACTTCCCGCCACCAAGGCCGGCGACGGCCGCACCTTCTTCGCGCACGATATGGAAGGCAAGGAATACACCGACAAGGCCCGCAGCGGAGTGCGCAACTGGTCCTTCTACTGGGACGCCTCCGAACACCTCGCGCAATGGGTGGCCTATCCGCTCAACCGTTCGCTCCGCGGCACCGGCTCCCGCAGCAATGTCTGGGGACTTGACCCCCTGCTTCCTGCCGACGCCCAGCCCAACCTCATAACGGGCTCGTACGGCGGAGGCTGGACCCGCGGCCACCAGATACCTTCGGCCGACCGCTTGACCTACGCAGCCAACGTATCTACCTTCTACGGCACCAATATGACCCCGCAGGAATACAATTTCAACGGCGGCATCTGGGCTTCGCTCGAGGACAAGGTGCGCAGTTATGCCTTCCTTGCAGACACCCTGTACGTCGTCACCGGCTGCAAATGGGATGATTCCTCTACGGTGACCGGCACAAGCTCCGGATTTGCCGTCAAGGTGCCAACGCATTACTTCAAGGCGCTGCTCTTCAAGGGCACGTCCACCTACACCCATTCCGGGTATATGGCGGCCGGATTCTTCCTGCCCCACGACCCCTCGATCGCGGAAGGCAAGTGCACCGACTACATAATGTCCGTCAGCGAGCTGGAGAAGAAGACCGGACTCGACTTCTTCCCCCTGCTTCAAGACGTCGTGGGAGCCGCGCAGGCGGCCGTAATAGAGGACGAGACCCCTTCGAAATGGTGGAAATAACAAGCTAATCACTATTCATAATGAAAAAATACACTTTTACTCTGCTGCTCATCCTGCTGGCCCTGACCGCCTGCGGCCCCGCCAGGCAGGCTGACAGCGGCTCGAGGGTCGCCAAAGCGGCCCACGTGATAGGTTTCTACAATCTGGAGAACCTCTTCGACACCTACCACGACGAAGGCAAGAACGACTACGAATACCTGCCCGACGGAGCCAACCAGTGGACGGAGACCAAATACAGGCAGAAACTCTCCAATATGGCCCGCGTCATTGCGGCTATGAAGGAGGACAACGGAGTATGGCACACTGTGCTGGGCGTCTCCGAAATCGAAAACAGGCACGTCCTCGAGGACCTTGTCTCCGAGCCTGCGATTGCGGAAGCCAACTACCAGATAGTCCATTACGACGGCCCCGACCGCCGCGGCGTGGACGTAGGTATGCTCTATGATCCTTCCAAATTCACCCTCATCGACAGCGAATCCATTCCCTTTACCTTCGAGGGCAGCGCCATCGAGTTCGAGATGACCCCGGAGGAACAGCAGAATTTCCGCACCCGCGACGTGCTCTGCGTCCACGGCCTTATAGGAGGCGAGCATTTCGCCATCTACGTATGCCACCTGCCTTCACGCCTCGGCGGCAAGGGACAGGACCTGCGCGCCCGCGGCGGCGAAATCATCTACAACCACGCTATGGAGATGAACCGCAAGTATCCCGGCATCAATTGCGTGGTGATGGGCGATATGAACGACAACCCCACCGACGACTCGATGGCAGTGTACCTCCGCGGCAAGGAGGACATAGCCGAAGTGGGCCCCGAAGATTTCTTCTCCCCCTTCCTGTCTATGCTCAAAGCGGGCTACAGCTCCCTCTACTACCGCGGCGAAAGCAATATCTACGACTGCATCCTGGTGGGCTACAACCTCGCCCACGCCACTCCGGGGACCTGGCAGATACAGCCCATCATCAAAGGCAAGTACTACGCCCGCATCTTCAACAAGCCCTTTATGACCAACCAGACCGGCCAGTACAAGGGGACTCCTTTCCGTACTTTCTCGAATGGCGCCTTCGTCGGCGGATACTCCGACCACTATCCCACTTACATCGTAATCCGGAAATAATATGAAACGAATGTTACTGGCGGCGCTGGCCGCCATCGCCCTGTCTTTCTCCCTGTCCGCGCAGGACTACACGGGAGGAGTCAAAGGCACCGTCGTCAACCGCAACGGCCGCCAGCCTATTGAAAAGGCCCGCCTGGTGCTCTCCAAGGGTGCAGAGCAGGTGGCTGAGACCGAGACTCTCGAAGACGGCTCTTTCTCGATTCCCGGCCTGCCCGACGGAATGTACACTCTGACCATAGTGGCTCCCGACTTTCTGGACAACCAGGTACAGGTCACGGTCAACGACGGCTATGTCAAGAATATGTTCAACCTGGGTATGACCGCCGTGAACCGCATCACGGAAATCGATGACGACTCGTTCGGCGCCTTCGATATGGAAGACTCCGGCTACAACGACAATCCCACCATCCTCTTCGGCTCCAACGACGTGTTCAACAACATCGCCGGCTACAACTTCTCGGCGGTGCGTTTCCGCGCCCGCGGCTATGCCTCGGAGTCCCAGGACGTGTACCTGGCCGGCGTGCGGCTCAACGACGCCGTGACGGGCTACAGCCCCTTCTCCCTGTGGAGCGGCCTCAACGAGGCTATGCGCTCGAAGGAGACGGTCAGCGGCGCCGAGGTCTCCGATTTCGGCTTCGGCGGCTACAACGGCCTCACTAACATCTTCGGCAACGCCGCCTCCGTGCGCAAGGGCCTTCGCGGCAGCGTGCTGACCAACAGCACCTTGTATCGCCTGCGCCTTATGGGCTCCTACGCCACCGGCCTGATGGACAACGGCTGGGCCTTCGCCGTCAACGTGTCTGCGCGTCTTGGCGGCAACGACTGGATTGACGGCGTGTACTACCGTTCGTTCGCCTACTACCTGGCCGCCGACAAGGTGTTCAACAACGCCCATAAGCTGAGCTTCGCCTTCTTTGCCGCTCCGGGCGAGAGGGGAGCGCAGAACGCCTCCACGCAGGAAGTCTATGACCTGGTGGGCGACAATATGTACAACTCCAACTGGGGCTACCAGAACGGCCGCGTCCGCAATGCCCGCGTGCGCAAGACCCACGAGCCCGTGACATTCCTGAAGTACGACTACACGCCTTCCGACAAGTTCGAGGCCAGCGCCACGCTGCTCTACCGCTTCGGCAAGAACGGCTACACGGCCCTCGACTGGTACGATGCCCAGGACCCCCGTCCTGACTACTACCGCAACCTCCCGAGCTACTTCAAGGACGACAATCCTGATATGAACAGGATGAACCGCATCAAGGCCGGCTGGGCCAGGGAAGTGTGGACCCACGCGGCCCAGTACCCTTCGCTGACCCACGTCGACTGGGACCGCCTCTACAACGTCAACCGCAACCAGGCTGACGGCCGCGCCAAGTACATCCAGGAGGAGCGCCACGTGGACCAGCACGACTTCAACCTGGCCGCATCCTTCAAGTGGCGCGCCGCCGATTTCGTGACCGTCACGGGCGGCGTCAACGGCCGCATCAACAGCACCGAGAACTATAAGCTCGTGGCCGACCTGCTCGGCGGCGAGTACTTCCTGGACGTGGACAACTTCGCCGAGCGCGACTTCGCTTCGCAGCCCTGGAAGGTGCAGAACGACCTCAACTACTACCTCGCCCACGGTGAAGCCCGCAAGCTCCACGTCGGCGACAAATACGGCTACGATTACCTCGCGCAAGTGCGTTCCCTGGGCTTCTGGGTCAACGGCAAGTTCGTCCTGGGCAACCTCAGCGCATCGCTCGGCGCCCGCTTGGGCAACGAGACCTTCTGGCGCCACGGCCTTATGCGCAAGGGCCTCTTCCCGGGCTATCCCAGCAATGCGGAAATGGCTCGCCAGTGGGAACAGGCCGGCATCGTCCCTTCGGATGAGAGCTCTTCCTGGGTGTCCAAGAAAGCCAACTTCCCGACCTATGCCGTCAAACTGAACCTCAACTACGTCATCGGCGGCTCGCAGCGCGTCTATGCCAACGTGGGCTATTTCAACGACGCCCCCAAGTTCAACCAGGTGTTCCTCTCGCCGAGGACCCGCAACACTATGATGCAGGGAGTCAAGCCCGTGAAGACCTTCTCGAGCGACGTCAACTGGCAGTACTCCGGCGGCGGCATCAACGTGCGCGCCACGGCCTTCTATACCACAATACGCAACCAGAGCAAGGTGATGAGCGCCTACGACGACCTGCAGAACGCCTTCTCCAACTTCGCCATCACCGGCATCGACCAGCGCAATATGGGCATAGAGCTTGGCTTCAAGGTGCCTACTTACATTGTCGAGAACCTTTCCGTGCAGGGCGTGCTGAGCCTCGGAGAGTATGTATATACCTCGACTCCCCGTATGACCCAGACCGTTGACAACAGCGCCGAAATCGTGTCCGAGAACGTGCTGGTGCCTTATTGGAAGCACACTCCCGTCTTTGCCAAGGACGCCTCCGGCAATTACATCCCCGACGGCGAGGGCTTCTATCAGGTGGAGCGCTGGCAGAAGCACTACGTGCCCTCCACGCCGCAGATCGCGGCCAGCCTGGGCCTCTCCTACAACTACAATTACTGGTTCATCGACGCCGACGTGGAGTACTTCGGACGTTCCTTCCTGGATATGAATCCCTTGTACCGCACCGACTACGCCGTGGGCGGCCCCGACTACGTGGACGCGCCGGACGAGGTCCTGTATATGACTTCGCAGGAAATGTTCGATCCCGCCTGGCTCGTCAACTTCTCCGTGGGCAAGTCCTGGTACATCAAGCGTAAGTACCAGCTCGGCTTCTCGCTCAACGCCAAGAACGTGCTCAACAACAAGAATATCAAGACCGGCGGCTACGAGCAGACCCGTCTGGTTGACAACACCGTCAGCCGCGAGCGCTTCTACCGCTTCGACCCGAAGTATTTCTACAATGCGGGATTCAACTATATGCTCAACATTTATTTCAGATTCTAGCTTATGAAAAAGATTCTTACTTTACTTTGCGTGGCGCTGACCGCGCTCTCTTCCTGCCGGAGTCTGAGGGAAGAATGGGAGCCCGTGTTCACTTTCGGGGAGAATCTCCCCGCGGCTGAAAAGCTCTACACTGAAGACGACCTGAGGGAATTCGGCTTCGGAGGCAAGTTCACCACAATCCACGACCTGAAGGCTATGTACAAGGGCGGCGGCATTGAGGTCGGCGGCAACGTCTGGATACGCGGCCAGGTGATTTCGTCCGACGTGACGGGCAACATCTACCGCGAGCTGTATATCCAGGACGAGACCGGCGGCATCGACGTGAAAATCGGCAAGTCCTCCCTCTACAGCGAATTCAGCCTCGGCCAGTGGGTATATGTGTACTGCGACGGCCTGACGCTGGGCGCGTACAACGGTATGCCTCAGCTCGGTATGGAAGCTGACGGCACCTCCACCAATGAATACGAAACTTCCTACATCGACGTGCAGGCCATCATCGACCAGCACGTCTATCGCGGCGCCAAAGCGGAGGCGCTCAAGCCTCTCGTGGTCTCGGAGAATGATATCAAGGCGGCTATCTCCGCAGGTTACACAGGAGAGCTCTGGGGCAAGCTCGTGACCGTCCCCGGGCTCCAGTACGGCAACGAGATTTTCGCCCTTGTGTATCCCAATCCCAACCTGCCCCACAAGAGCACCAATCCCGAGAACCGCGTGTTCCTCTCCGACAAGGGCACCTGGGGAATAGATACCTGGGCAATGTCCAAGAACCTGTATATGACGTACGTGATGAACGGAATGTTCGATGAGGCGGAGGTAGGCAGCGGAGCCACCCGTTTCGGCACCATTACAAACCGCCCCCAGGACTTCAAGGATAAGATTGCAGCCAAGGCTTACGACAGTTTCGGCTCCGACGTGAGGCTGTCCTACAAGGAGATTATGGTTAAATATGCCACTGCCAACTACGTGTCTCACTATTTCCGCATCGGCAAGACGGATGTGCAGGTGCGTACCAGCGGCTATGCCCGTTTCTCCGACACGCCCTTGGATTCGCGCCTGCTGGACGGCAGCGCCAAGTGCGATATCACCGGTATCCTTTCAATCTACAACGGAGCGGCGCAGTTCTCCCTCGTGGACGAGCCTTCCGTCAGCGTTAAAGTGTATTAAAAGATGAAAAAAGTTGTATTTGCCCTGGGACTTGTGATGATGACAGCGTGCGCCCGCGAAAACGTTTTCCTGCAGGAGTGGGACACTCCTTACGGTATCCCTCCGTTTGACAAGATTGAGGTCGCCGACTATATGCCGGCCATACGTGAAGGCATAGCGCGGCAGCAGGCCGAGATACAGGCCATCATCGACAACCCCGACGCTCCGACTTTCGAGAACACGGTAGCAGCCTTGGACCGCAGCGGAACCCTTCTGGACCGCGTGTCGGCCGTTCTCTTCAATATCAGCGAGTCCGACTACAGCGAGGCCCTCAATGCCGTCGTCGAGGAAGCGACGCCGCTTGTCTCCGCCGCCCAGGACGACATTATGATGAATCCTGAGCTCTTCGCCCGCGTGAAGGCGGTTTACGAGGCTCCGCAGGACGGCCTTAGCCGGGAGGAGCAGATGCTCCTCAAGAAGTTCTACGAGGGCTTCATCCGCAACGGAATCGGCCTCGACGAGGCTTCCCGCCAGCGTATGCGCGAAATCAACACCGAACTCGCCGGCCTGGCCCTGAGTTTCGGCAACAACCTTCTTGCACAGTCCAACGCATTCAAGGAAGAGTGCGGCTTCTCCGTGGCGTCGTACTACGACAAGATGGCTTCCGAGCCCGACAGGACCCTGAGGGAAAAGTTTTTCCGCGCCTACACCTCCCGCGGTGCCCACGGCGATTCCTTTGACAACAAGGCCCTGGTGCTCAAGACTATGGCCCTGCGCATCGAGAAGGCGAAGCTCCTCGGCTACGATTCCCCGGCGGCCTTCATCCTCAGCGACAAGATGGCGGGGAGCCCTCAGACAGTGGACCTCTTCCTTGCCGACATTATGGATGCCGCTATGCGCCGCGCGAAGGAGGAAGTGGCCGATATGCAGGTCTTTATGGACCGCGACATAGCCTCCGGTCTGGTGCCCGCCGGCTCCCGCATCGAGCCCTGGGACTATATGTACTATGCCGAAAGGGTGCGCGCCGCGCGTTACGAGCTGGACGAGGCCGAAGTGAGCCAGTACTTCAAGATGGAGAACGTCCGCGCGGGCGTGTTTGCCACGGCTTCCCGCCTCTATGGCATCAAGTTCGAGCCCGTCTCCGGCGTGCCCCTGTACAATCCCGAGTGCGAGGCTTTCAAGGTCACGGATTCCGACGGTTCGCTCATAGGCATCATCATCACCGACTACTACCCGCGCGACAGCAAGCGGGGCGGCGCCTGGATGACCAACTTCGTCGAGCAGCAGGAGGGCGTGCGGCCCGTCATCGTCAACGTGGGCAATTTCAACAAACCCACCGCCGACACCCCTTCGCTCCTGACCATCGACCAGGTGGAGACTATGTTCCACGAATTCGGCCACGCGCTGCACGGGCTGCTCAGCCAGTGCAAGTACAAGGGCACGAGCGGCACTTCGGTGAAGCGCGACTTCGTGGAATTCCCTTCGCAGGTCAACGAGAACTGGGCCTTCGAGCCCGAGGTGCTCGCCACCTACGCCTTCCACTACAAGACCGGGGAAGTCATTCCCGAGGCTCTCGTGCGGAAAGTGCAGGCCGCTGCCAATTTCAACCAGGGATTTACCACGGGCGAGCTCTGCGCCGCCAGCATACTGGATATGAAGTGGCACGAACTGGGCAGCGTCGAAGGCATCGACGTGGATACCTTCGAACGCAGGGCCTGCGAGGATATGGGGCTTATCAAGGAGATTGTGCCGCGCTACCGCAGCACCTATTTCAACCATATCTTCGGCTCCAGCGGCTACAGCGCCGGCTACTACAGCTATCTCTGGGCCGAGGTGCTGGACAAGGACGCCTTCGAACTCTTTAGGCAGAAAGGCATTTTTGACCCCGAGACGGCTATGAGCCTGCGCCGCAACGTGCTCGAGAAGGGCGGCAGCGAAGAGCCTATGACCCTGTACCGCGCCTTCCGCGGCGCCGACCCCGACCCTGCAGCCCTGCTGCGCGCCCGCGGGTTGAGGTAGTCCTCCTTTCGGATTATGATTCGGCCGGCACCCCGGGGTTATGCCTCCGGATAGTGCCGGTCGAATATTTCTTTGAGGACGGTCTTGAGTTTCGCGCCGTTGGGCGGCAGGTCCATTTTCTTTCGAATGCTGATGTTAATCTGGTGGATGCTTGGCGCGCTGAGGAAGTCGTTCATTTCCTTGAGCGAGTAGCCCAGCAGGTAGAGCACGCAAAGTCCCGCTTCCTCGGATGAGAGCCCCTTGTCGGCGAGCTCCCGTATGAAATCGGGGTAAGTGATGGCGTAGAAGAGAAAGAGCGACCTCAGGGTCTCTTTGCGCGCTTCGTTGATGTGTTCTATATCCTTGCGGGCCATAAAGCGCAGGTTGCCCTTGCCGCTGATATATGGACGGAGCGCCTGAATCCGTTTGGTGATAAGTTCCGTGAACCGTCCTCCCTCTCCTTCCCGCCCGGCAATATCTTTCAGGAAAGCGTATTCGGCGCGGGCTTCGCGCACCGAGGCCTCATATTCCTTCTTCCTTCGAGTGTAGTACACGATGCCCCACGCCAAACCGGCGCCCAGCAGGAAGACAGCCAGCGACAGGAGCATCCTTTCCTGCCGCAGGCGGCTCTGCTCCAGTTCGCTCTTGTATCTTTCTTCGATGAAGCGTACGTCGTTGTTGAAGACGCTCATATTGATCGTGTCAAAAACCTCCCTCTGCTTTGCCCTGTATTCCAGGGCCTTTTTGTAGTGGCCCAGACCCTCTTCAATCTGTGCCAGGGTGATGTATTTGCGGGCCGCCTCGAAAAGTGTAGGGGAAATCCCATTCTCCTGGCCTTTCATATAAGCGCCGGCAGTGGCGAAATCGCCAAAAAATATGTAGGCATCCGCTGCCAGTACGGGATTAATCTGCACACCATCGGAGGCGCACTTATTGAGGTACGATTCTGTCAGTCTTCTTACAGCTGCGGAGTCTTTCTCCGGGGAGGATAATTCTGTCCTGAGTGCCGTCCTGAAGTAGTCGGCGTTCTTTTGCAAGCCCCTTTCCTGCATCCAGGCGTCAAGTTCTTTCAATTCCTGCCGGGCCCTTCCGTGCTCCTCCTGAATCGTGAGAAGCGCCAGGACGTCATAGCAATTGCTCAGGTAGAAAGCGGGATTGTCCAGGTCCCTGGAAATCTCCTTAGCCTTGAGCACCGACTCGAGCGCCTTGTCTTTGGCGAACTGGTGCAGATATACCCTTTCCTTTGCTACATAAAGCCTTGTCCGGTATTCTCCGGGGGCGTCTTCGGCGTAATCCTCAGCCTTGACCAGGGCGTCCGTGGCGGCCCCGTAATCCTCCGCATTTTCATAGACCCGGCCAAGATAGTAGTATGTCAGGAACTTGTGGTAACCGTCGCCGTGCCTTTTGTAATAAGCCACCGCCGGCGCAATAAGGCTGTCTGCCTTGATGTCGTTGTAGCATTTGTCCTCGGCCGCCGACAGCAGAAGCGAGTACAGCGCCTTTTCCTCGGCCCTCCCCAGCGTGTTCTTGTCAAGAGACCTCAATTCGGACCTCGCCCCTGCAGGGTCATCCTGCAGGAAGCCCTCAATTCTTTGCAACTCCGCCATCTTCCCTCCTCCCGAGCACCCCACCGCAAGGACCGCAATCACCAAAGGTTTGAGAAACTGTTTCATAGAGACAAAATTAGCGAAAATTCTCATAGAGAAAAACGCCACAAATGTAGCGAAAAGCATAACATTGATAATTACTCGTCTGACAGATTGTTCCGGACAGGAAAGCTTTGTCTAGTTTTGAAAAGATAATCGGTTGATATACAGCGATTTTGCGGAGTGTTGTTCAAGTTATTTTTTGTGTTTGTCTGAAGATAATAATCTATTTTTGTAAAAATAACCACAAATAATCAGTGATATGAAAAAGCTTTCATTTTTTTCAATTTTGGTGCTTTGTCTTGGTGTATCAGGACTCTTGACTGCAAAAGATTTAAGCAACACGCAGACCCCTGCAGAAATCATTGTCATTATTCCGGATGCTCCTGGCTCTATCCCCCGAGTCCCCGCACAGATTCCAATCCAGGGAATGGTTCTTGGAAACACAATCTATCTCGCGTTCCAATGTGACCTTGGTGACATCGATGTCGAACTCTACAAGGATGGTTCAGGTCTTGTCTGGCAGACTAGCGTGGACAGTTCCGAACTATCTGCTATGCTTCCCTTCAACGGCTCCTCCGGGGATTATACACTTACCTTTACTATGTCCGGAGGTGCAGTGTATGAAGGGTCGTTCAGTATTGAATAGCCGGCGGCTGCGTTTGTAAGAATAAGTAGCTGTTATTTGTTTATGAGAAGAATCATTGTCCTTTTAGCGCTTCTTGTTACCATAACGGTATCTGCCCAACCTAATCTGGTCGGTAACTATTTTGATGAACTCGAGTCCGAGAGAATAAGTTCGGGATATCTTCAAGATAAGGCTATTGACTATGTAGATTTAGGTATATATGATGGCTCTGCTTTGACCCCAGCCAATGAGACGTCAATAATTACATTCAGAAACTTTTTTTGGACTCTCAATTCAGCCAGGGCAGATTCATCTGTTCCCTCCTATGACGCAAATGCCATTGTATCTTCAATGATGTCCGGCAGCGGAGTTGTGTTGAACATAGGTTTATTCTACTATGACTACCTTCTCCCCAATGCAGTCGGCGACAGAAAGATAAACGTCATTGCAGGCCAGTTCTACGATTGTTATGATGAGAATGAGAATTGGATAAATCCCTACGGCTTGGGATATGCCCTATTGTTGGCTGCCGGCAAAATGGTCCACGAAGGTACAAATGTCACATATACTTTGGGTAACAATGGGAATGTGTATTCTAACTGTGCGGAGCAAATCTCTACCGTCGAGTTTGATGCCGGAGATGGCAGCGGCTTTGTTCCTGTAAGCGGGAACTTTACTTATTCAGTTACATATCCATTTCCGGGCAATAAGGAATTGAAGGTTAAGGTAACCCTGACAAACGGCTCTGTCCTTTTGGGCCATTCAAGCATATTGATTACATTGCCCGAGGTCTCTCCCGGTCCCGAATATACCGATGGCTCTCAGACTTTTTCATTGAACACCCAGTATGAGCAAGAACCTGTGTCTGCACTAGTGTCTTGGAGATGCTCCAGCTCTCACAACGGCGTAATAACGAATCCGTTCATCTACGTGGAAGGTTTTGATGATCCTGTTCTGGCTACGTTCACCAGTCAAACGGATTTTAAAGAGAAAGTATCAAATCTTATAAACGAAGTCGATGCGAATCAATTCTCTTTTGACAGCGAAGTTAGTAAAAGTAGATACTTGAATCTGCTCTATAATCACGATTTTGTATATGTTGACTGGCATAACCCAAGGGCCGACATTCGGGCAAACGCGGCCTTGCTGGAGAGTATCATCGATTATATCAACCAGCAAAAGCACAATTCAAGCAATCCTGGGCGAAACATCATAATGGGGCATAGTATGGGCGGATTGGTTGCCAGATATGCATTGACGGAGATGGAGAGAAACGGAAATCCGCACGAGACCGACTATTACGTCTCATTCGATTCTCCGCACCTGGGGGCGAACGTGCCGATAGGGTTCCAATATGCCGTCAGGAACCTGTACGGCTTTCTTTATGGCAACGGGTGGCAGGAAGGTATACTCTATACCAGTTTTTTCAAGAGCAAAGTAGACCGGATAATCGGAGCTCTTGAATCTACATCGGCCCGTCAGATGCTCTGCTATTACGTAAACAGTGCCTCAAGCATAAATGACAGCGTTCACAATGAATGGCAAGGAATTTTGTCTCAAACAGGTTTTCCAAAGGGAGATGCAGGACATCCAATCGAGAACCTTTCTGTTATTAATGGCAAAGATTTAAACTCGACAGGTGACACTCTTTTGGGCGTAAAAATCTCTGAATTGCCAATTAATTCGATAATTAAGCGTATTATTTCTTTATTTAATTTTGACTTATCAATGCACGTGTACAGACACACGGCAAGCAGCTCGGTTGTCGAGACGGATACTCTGTCTTTTATGAAGATTAATTGGACGCAAGGCATTCATAATGTTACTCATACACATACCCGCACTGCTCCTATTATTACTACCAGTTATGATTTATTAAGCGGTTCTTATTTGAGTGATTCTACTGTGTCCTATCCGGGATTATATGTTCAGGGAAAATTCACATTCGTGCCGATAGCGAGTGCTTTGGCAGTTGATAATTATACCCCAAATTTCGCATATGAATTAGTTGAGCCCTTGACGCAGACCCCATTCCACGATTTTTATTTTTCCAATGCAGGGAATCACGCAAACTCTACTGATGGTATTATTGACTGGTGTCTGTCGCACATAGGAACATCCATCTCCGGACCGGAAGGTCTGGTCTTGCCCGGTGAGACTTTTTCCTTGTCCACCGATCCTTCATTCTCACTAAGCAATATCATTTGGAGCAGTTCGGATTCGAGCATAGCTTCAATCAACCCTATTACCGGGACAGTGAGCGTTAATGCTCCCGGGCAATTTGTTAGATTCACTGCATCTGCGATAAAGGACAGTAAGCAAATTCGCAAGCACCGGACAATTCTCGCGGGATATCCGGATATGATTCTCAATGTCACACGTCCTTCACCGGGCCATTTCCAAGTAACGGCATCGTGCATAGATACGACTCTTAATGCATATTTGGACACCTTGGCGGCTAAAAATGTAATATCCTTTGAATGGGGGATGGATGCTCCGCTTGGCGGAATTGTGTGGCAAGCATCTTCGGGGCGGCAATTCCAGTATGTCGGAAACGAAAAAACAGTCTATTGTAGAATCAGAAAGGGGGCTATGGCCCCAAGTAAGACAATTTGCACCTTGGAGTCTAATCCTATTGTCGGAGAATTGTCTCCATATGCGTTGGTGCCTTCAATGATTTTCGTATCGGAAGATGATGTCTGGATGTATTATGGGTCTGGCGTTCAAGACCCGGGTGGCCCTGCAAACTCCCCGTCATATTATGCATTGGCCTGGATAAATGAAGATGACGGGCAGCCTTTAGTGCCTGACAACATACTCATTGGCTCCCAAACCATCCAGTTGACTGATACTGTTCAGCAATCTGTTAACGGCGAAATGAAGACCATATATTGCTTCGACTTGATGGAGCACCAAGGTGTCCTTGATGCAATCAGTGCAATACAGTCTGGAAATTATACTGGCTTGGGCTATCTGTTTCATTGTAGCTTAAGAAGCGGAACCACAGTCTTATTGAGAATACCTCTCACAATAACAGCACTTTAAAAATGAAAAGAATTTGTATATTTGTTTTCCTGCTGTCATTAGTATCTTGCTCACACACTATGATAGATGCGGTAGATAATGTCAGACCAAATGTTAGGCTGAAGCGGTCTATAACCACAAAGTCCGGCAGCGAGATTGATGATCTTGCTGCGAGGAAGGCTCTGCATAGGGCTCAGTCAAATCATTTGACGATATTGATGCACGGAATACGCTTAAAAGACAGCGTCTATGTCCAGACTCTCTCGCAAGAAGAGATGGTGCGAATCGGCATCACGGAGGAAGAACTTGATTTTTCCCGGCGATACCTTGAGGAATTGAATAAAGGGCTTAATTAGAGCATAATGAGACGATTATTATTACCTATTTTGATTGTACTCTTTGGGATATGTGTGTCCTGCATCCCGAAGGAGGAAAAGAAGCCGCACTGGCTGACTGTCACAAGCGTAGCTGTGGACGGTGAAATAATTCGTGATACGGTCTGGGCAAAGGAAACTGATTTGTATCACACGCCAATAAGATTCGGGTTATCCAATACATTTTATTTTGAGGCAGATGGTTTATTGAGACATAGGAGAGATTACAGTTTAGGTTTTGAGTTCGAGTCTGATACGTCGTTCTTTTATTATAACGAAAACTGTTTTCCCAAAGACAAAAAGCAAGACATTTGGGATAAAAACTGGGTTCCTTACTATACAAGACCGGAAGTCTCTACTAAATATTTTCGTTTTTTGCCATCAGATGCTCCTGATATTTCATTTAGTTTTGAATTTGAATTCACAAATATGGTAAAATACAATGCTAATGATACGATACACTCGCTTAAGGGGCGAGTAGATGTAGGAGAGTGGACAGCTCCCGCGTTGTGGGGCAGCCAACATAATGCTTATCAGAAAGATCTGGGCCCAGCAAAATACCTACGGTACAGGGAATAGATGAAATAGAAAGAGAACAAACCGTGCAAGATTTTGCGTGCAACCAAAAGTCGTAATGTGCTGTTGTATAGCCTCTTGCCGGCCACGCGGCTGATGCCTTGAATAAAAGCATTAGGCATGAATACAAAAGACTTATATTTGTGAATATGAGAAGAATAAAAGGTTTATTGTTGTTGAGCGTGTCACTGATACTGGTTAGTGGCTGCTACCATTTATACGGCCTGGTTGATTCTGTATTTGTTCCGCCGGATGCAATCTATTATAGTGTAGAGTTTGAAAAGAACGGTAAGAGATATGAATTTATTGAACACGATTCGAGGTGGCCTCAGTCGTCGGGACTTTTTGATGACGTCACATATTATCCACCGTTAATTAGTATCGAAGAGGGACGATCACGTGTAGATTTTAGGTTCAATAAAGCTTACAGCCTTATACGCAATGCGCATTTCTTTTCGGATACGACTTATTTTGTGTCGGGTAAGAAGTACTCTTCTTCAGGATCATATATTGATTTTTTTGATGGCCTTACCCGAAACATATTTGACTTTGATTACTGGCTGATCATTCTCTGTTTGTTTCGAATGTACTAAAACAAATTGGAAAAACGATACGATATATTACAAAAACGGTCGTATAGATATTTATAACAGATGCCCCATAGATAACCCTCAGTTCTATGATTTCCTTCGGACAGAGTGATTGCGCTCGTGCAAGATTTTGAGGAATAGAGTATTTAAGGTATGAGAAAAGTAGTTATAGTAATGTCACTATGTCTGTCACTGTTTTCAGTTGGTGGCTGCTCTTCATATGAATCGCCGGATAAAATATACTATACTCAGGAGTATGAATTGAATGGTAAGAGATATGAGTATATCGAGCGCAATGCGAGGGCTAAGTCTAGGAGCCT
>ONLD01000012.1 GCA_900318565.1 uncultured Bacteroidales bacterium | reverse complement strand
CAATTGAGGTCTTTTTCATGTGTGCAAAGTTATAACTTTACACGGAATCAGACACTTAAAAAAGACCTCTTTCCCACGGAAATTATCCGGTGAGCCGGATATCAGGCACCCTTTGTAGGATAAGACGCTAAAAATCAATTAATTAGCCTCACGGCCCAACCTATTTCTTGATGTTGGGCAGCTCGAGGCCGTAGTTCTTGCGGCGGTCTTCGTTCTTCAGCAGGAGGCTGAAAATGAACGCCAGCAAGCCGAAGCTGGAGAACACGATCATAGGCACGGTGTAGCCTCCGGTGCTCTGGCGCAGCGAGCCGATGAGCATAGGCACGAGGCAGAGGCCGATGTTCTGTACCCAGAAAATCAGGCAGTAAGCGCTTCCCAGAATTTTCTCGTCGATAATCTTCGGCACGCTCGGCCACAGGGCCGCCGGCACCAGCGAGAAGCTTACTCCGAGCACCACGATCAGCAGCACCGCGAACCACTTATACGGGAACAACGGCAGTACGAAAGCGAAGCACAGATGGCAGGCGATCATAATCACGGAGCCCAGCATAAGCATCGTGGCGCCCTTGCCCACACGGTCAAGGAAGATGCCGAGGAGCGGAGTGAGGCACATAGCCAGGATGGGGAAGCAGCTGAAAAGGCGCGCGGCAGTCGAAGCGTCCACGCCCAGAGTCTCCTCCAGGAAGTTGGGCGCATATCTCTGGAAGGGGAATATGGCGCTGTAGTACAGTACGCACAGCAAGGCCACGATCCAGAACATCTTGCTCTTGAAGATGGCGCCCAGGTCGCTCACGTGGAACTCGTCTTCGGGCGACTTTTCCTCGGTGGCGAGGCCGGCGGCAACCAGCTGGTTGTCGAACTTGCGGTCCATCACGCCGAAAATGATGAAGTTGATGAGACCGATGCACAGCAGAGCGCCGCAGAATCCGAGAGGAGCAAGGATGCTCCCGCCCGCAGCATTGGATATGATGGGGGCAATCCACATCACGGCGAATACGCCCAGGCGGGCGATTGCCATCTCAAGTCCCATAGCGAGGGCCATCTCCTTGCCTTTGAACCACTTGGCGAGAATCTTGGAGACGTTGGTGCCTTCCATTTCGCAGCCGCAGCCGAAAATCATAAAGCCCAGCGACGCCATCTTGGCGCTTGCGGGCATCTCCACCCACCAGCTGCCGAGCCACTGGGCGAAGCCCGTGGTCTGGAACCAGTCGCTGATGCCGACGAACTTGATGGCGGCGCCGGCCACCATAAGCCCTGCGGACAGCACGCCGGAGAACCGCACTCCAAGTTTGTCGAGGATGACTCCCGCGATAATCAGGAAGCCGCAGACGTTGAGGATATACTCGGATGCCGCATATTTGCCGAAGACGCTGCTGTTCCAGCCCAAGTCGCTTTCCACGAGGGATTTAAGCGGACTCATCACGTCCACGAACATATACGCAAAGAACATCATCAGTGCCACGAGCACCAGTACGGCCCACCGCGCCAGCGGAGAGTCGTTCATCAATTTAACTATCTTTTCTGCCATAACGGTTTAAAACTTCGTTTTCAAGCAGCCTGCAGGTACAGGCGAAAAAATATTCTTGTAAATTTGCGGGTAAATATACAAAAAAATGAAGAATACTATAGTCCTGGTCTTTTCCTTGCTGGCCATTTTGTCTTGCTCCGATCCGAATGTGCGCAGTGCGCAGGCTTTGGCCGGGCGCGTGGTGCCCGGAAGCGCCGATAAGTTCATCTTTGACTGCGCCCCGGCCGATTCCGATTATTTCCGCTTGTCGCAGAGCGGCGACAAAGTGCGTATAGAAGGCAATAATGCCCTTTCTATGGCCGTGGGACTTAACTATTACCTGAAATATTACTGCAATGTGGACTATGGCTGGGACCGCTCCTGCGGCACTCCTGTGCTGCCTGAGCACCTTCCGCCGGTGCCTGAGCCCGTACGGGCCGGGGCGAAAGTGGACAAGCGTTTCTTCCTCAACTATTGCACTTTCGGCTACACTATGCCCTGGTGGAAGTGGGAAGACTGGGAGAGGTGCATAGACTGGATGGCGCTCAACGGGGTAAACCTCCCGCTCGCTATAACCGGGCAGGAAAGCATCTGGTACAAACTCTGGACTGAAATGGGCCTCTCCGACGAGGAGGTGCGTTCTTATTTCACCGGGCCCGCGCACCTGCCCTGGCACCGTATGCAGAACATAGACCACTGGGGAGGCCCGCTGCCGAAAAGCTGGCTGGACTCCCAGCTGAAGCTCCAGCAGAAAATCGTGGGGCGCGAGCGCTCGCTCAATATGAGCCCCGTGCTTCCGGCCTTCGCAGGCCACGTGCCCGAAGGCCTGGTGCGCCTGCATCCCGAAGCCCCCATCGATACCCTGGGCAAGTGGGGCGGATATCCGGACGAGTACCGATGCCTGTTCCTTGACCCGTTGAGCGATCTTTATGCACAGATACAGAAGCGCTTCCTGGCCCTGCAGAAGCGCTATTACGGCAGCTCGCACATCTACGGGCTGGACATCTTCAACGAGGTGGACTCCCCGAGCTGGGACCCCGAGTACCTCGCGCACGTCAGCGGGAGAGTCTATGAGACCCTTGCTGCTGCGGATCCGCAGGCCGTGTGGCTGCAGATGGGCTGGATGTTCTATTACGACCGGAATAAATGGACGCCGGAGAGCGTGGAGGCATACCTGGGCGCGGTCCCTGCCGACAGGCAGCTCATTCTCGACTACTTCTGCGAGAAGGAGGAAGTGTGGCGGCGCACAGAAAGCTTCTACGGGGTGCCGTATATATGGTGCTACCTGGGCAATTTCGGCGGCAATACCTTCCTCGCCGGCCCTTTCTCGCGGACCGCTGAGCGAATAGACGGCACATTCAGGGAGGGCGGCGCCAATTTCAGCGGCATCGGATCCACGCTGGAGGGCTTCGACTGCAACCCGATAATGTATGAATACGTGCTTGAGCAGGCTTGGGATCTGCCGGAGTGCGACTGGATTGCGCGCTATGCAGACAGACGCCTTGGGGGCGAGAACGCGCAGCAGCGTGAGGCCTGGAAACTGCTTCGGGACAGCGTGTACGTGTGGAACTCCGGGTCTTTTCTCGGGTCAGCCGCAAATATGCGCCCATACATAGGCAAGCCGAGCACTCATACGTATCCCCGCCTGCGTTACGACAATGCTGCCTTGCGCCGGGCCCTCGGCCTGATGCTGGAAGCCGACGGGATGGGGAAGGCATACGAATTCGACATCGCGAACCTCTGCCGGCAGTGGCTGGGCAATTTGTGCACGAAGACCTTCGACCGCTGGACTGCCGCTTATTCTGCCAAGGATGCCGCAGCAATGCGCAGGGAAGCTGCTACGATGCTGGAACTTATCTCGGATATGGACAGCCTCACCGCCACGCAGAGCTGCTTCCTTGCGGGCAAATGGATCGCCGACGCCAGGGACTGGGGCGCGGATGAAGCCGAGGCCGACTATTTCGAGCGTAACGCCCGCAACATCATCACTACCTGGAGCGATGCGGGGATGACACTCAATGACTATGCCGGGCGGGAGTGGAACGGCCTTCTGGGCACATACTCCCTGCCGCGCTGGAAGTCTTTTTTCGAAGCCTCCCTGCAGGCAGTTCTCTCCGGAGATGTGGAGGGCTGGTATGAAGGCTGGCTCGAAGGGGTGAAGGCATTTGAAAAAGACTGGGGCGAAGGGCTCCGAGGATCTTTTTCCTCCCGCCCTTCGCCCCTGAGCACAGCGCTTGTCTATGAGTTATATCTCAAATGGTCTCCTAGCGATGAAGCTTGATTGCGGCCTTGCCTTGGCTCCGTCTTGCCGGTGACTGCCTTGCGGGCGCAGCGGCGCCTTTGGCAATGCCGCTTCCCTTGACAGGTCTGACAGGCAGACCTATCCATCGTGCGTATGACCAAGGGTATATATCGAAACCAGCCCAGACCGCTATCGCTAAGAACTGCGCGTCCAGAATTGTATATCCGCCAGAATAATAGCTCACTTCCAGAACGTAATTTGATGTTCCTACATCCGATGACCAGGTATAAGAAAAATTCATAAGGCCGTCAGTCGTGTTACCCACAATACCTCCTGATGCCGGGAATATGATTCTATTTTTATTTTTCTTGCTGACACCTTCGAAGTATACTTCATCTTCACTTGCGTCAGTGTAATAATACTTCCAGTCGCATCCGTCCACGAGCTCCTGAATTTCAGCAGTAGTCGGCGTCCTCCACTCTCCGCCCAGGATGACGCTTGCGGCATCATCTTCTTTGTCAAGCCACAATTTTCCGTCGGAGTTGTTGTATTTGGTGATTTTGCTTTCATCCGTGCAGTCGCCCCACTTGTAATTATCAGGTTCGAAGGCCCATTTTGGCTTGGTCTCGCCCCAGGCAAAATAGGCTCCATAGTCCCTGGGCGAGGGTGCGCCGAGGTTGCGGGAGGCCCATTTGAGTCCGGAAGGAAGGCCGAGGTCAATCTCTTCCGGCTGGGAATAGTCATACTCGGGAGATATAGTCACCGAGTCTGACAGGCCGAATCCTGGGGTGGAAACCGTGATTGTGACAGGTGCGGGCCTGAGTATAGTGACGAGACCGTTTTCATCTACGGTCGCGACATCAGGGCTGACACTCTCCCAGACAAACTGATTCGCTTTCATACCGGATGGCGTGGTGTTCACATTCAATTGCACTTTCTCTCCCACGCCGGCTGTAATCTCGTGACGGTCCAGTTCAAGAGAGGTTATGGAAGGATAGGGGTCCGCCCATACAGGCCTTATGGTAGCGCCGAGGTATAGATTCAGATTATAGAAATTAAGTTTCTCAGCCCAGATTCGGCCTCTGTTTTTGTTTTTGTCGGTACCATAACAAGATGTCCAGTTGTATAAATAGTAGCGATCAATAATAGAGTAATTGTAATAGCCGGCAAAGGGCATAAATATCGTATTACCGTTGGGACCCGTGACCAAAACGCCTGGAGCCGGAGTAGTCACTTCCTGAACTTTGCACTCCCTTGCGAGTTCCAAGACATCGACGGTTGTCGGAATGCGCCATTTCCCGCCCAGTTTTACGTGTGCCGCATCGTCTTCCGGCTTAAGCACGTCGGGCAACTTTTGGTATTGGTACTTGGTGCTCGACCTGAATTTGTAGTTATCTATTGTGAAGACTCCCTTCGGCTCAGTCTCTCCCCAGGCAAAGTATGCCCCTGGCTCTCCTGGCGTATAGGCACCAAGGTTGCAGGACGCCCAAAGGTTGCCGGAGGGCAGCCCGAGGTCTACTTTCTGCGGTTCCGTCCAGGAATATGCGGAAATGATTTCGCAGGCGGCAGTAAAACCGGAACACTCTGCGCTGATGGCCGCCAGGCCTTTCTTGAGTATTGTCACGTTGCCTTCCTGGTCGACCGTGGCCACCTTTTCGTCGCTGCTATTCCATACAATCAGCTTGTCAGAGGCATTGGAAGGCTGCACGGTAGCCCTGATCCTGGCTTTTGCCGGACCGATGTTCTCAATGGAAGTCACGTCGAGTTTCAGGCTCGTGACACGCACATAGTCGCCCTTGACGGCCCTTACGGATAATCCTAAGTAGTAAGAAGGATTGTGCTCGACAGCCGACTTGGTTGAGGTAAAATAGAACATATGGGCTTTTTCAAGTGTCTGATAGTACCCTCTTTCTCCGGGGTAATGTGCGGACGCATCTTCTTTCTGTCCTCCGGCGGGCAGGAATATGCTGTTGCCGTTGGGCCCGGTGACCTTATATCCGCTGATTTCGTTTTGATAGGTCCAGGTCCAGTCGCACTTTTCTATCAGTTCCCTCAGTTCGGACATAGCCGGTGTGCGCCAGCCGTTGCCGTAGGTGGCGGTGGCTGCATCATCAGCGGAATCCAGATATACCTTCTTGTCTGTGTCGTTGTATTTAGAGGGAGGGTTTCCGAAGGTATATGATTTAACGGAGTAGTCTTCTTTCGACTTGGTCTCTCCCCAGGCAGTGTAGTAGCCAAAGTCCTCTGGCGAGACGGCGCCCACGTTGCGGTCTGCCCACTTTACCCCGCTTGGCAGCCCGAGGTCGACTTCCTTCAGGCCGGGAATCACCTTCACGCTAAGTTTGTCGGAGGGCCCGTCCGGGGAAGATATGGTGATTTCAGCCTGGCCTCCGCTGATGCCCTTGACGGTAAATGAATCGTCGGAAGTCTTTGACGCCACCGCAATGTCAGGAGCGGATGATTCGACGGTGAACGACTTGTCGTCGGCATCTGCCGGAGAGACAGTGACTTTGACAGCTTCTGAGTTTTCGCCTTCCTTCAGTTCTATGTGGTACTTGCTGAGTTTTATTTCAGTTGCCTTGACCGGCTCCTTTTTCTCGCGCACGCTTATGGAACAGGAGGCGGAGAACTTGCCGTCAGATGTGCTGACGGAGATGATGGCTTCACCGGAGGAGACTGCGCTTACGGTCCCGTCTTTTACTGTGGCGACGGCCTCGTTGCTGCTTTCCCACTTCAGATTGCTGTCAGCCGCGCTCTCGGGGTCGAAGGTCACCGAGAGTGCCAGCGTGGCACCGATCTCAAGTTCGGCGCTTTCGGGAGAGACGGAAATTCCTTTAAGCACGGGGGTGTCATCTCCCTTCTTCTTGACGGTCACGGAGCAAGTGGCAGTCTTGCCGCCGCTGACGGTGGTCACGGTAATTGTGGCGCTGCCGGGCGATACGGCCACGACTGTGCCATCGTTGACACTGGCCACGCCGTTGTCGCTGCTGGACCACTTGACACTCTTGTCCGTGGCGTCGGACGGTTCGACATTGGCAGTCAGAATGGCGCTCTGCCCCACATCCAGGCTCATACTGGTGGGGGACACGCTGACGCCGCTCACTGCGACCTCTTTTTCTTTGGGGGTACAGCCGACTGCCAGCACTGCCAGCGCGAAGGCAAGAATGTAGAATAATCGTTTCATAGTGCAAATAAAGAATATTTGCACCGTAAAACAAATACTTAAAATTAACTATTTTAAGGCTGCTGAGGCTCTTGGCGCTGCCTTACGGCTTCGAAAAGCAGGATCGCGGCGCTCACTGAGACGTTGAGCGAATCGAGCCGGCCGAGCATAGGAATGCGTATGTGCGCGTCGGCGGCCTGCCGCCATTTGTCGGACAGGCCTGTACTTTCGGTGCCCATCACGAGAGCCGTTGGGCGGGTCAGGTCGCGGTCGTAATAAAGGGAAGAGTCCTGCAGCTGGGCGGTCAGAATCTGGATTCCTTTCGCTTTCAGCCAGGCTATTGCTTCCCCGGAACTGCAGGCTACTGTGGGCACAGTAAACACGGCTCCGATGGAGGCGCGGATGAGATTGGGGTTGTACAGGTCGGTGAGAGGGTCGCAGATGAGCACGGCATCGGCTCCGGCGGCGTCGGCGCTGCGGAGTACCGCCCCGAGGTTGCCGGGCTTTTCGACGCTCTCCAGGACCATAATGAGGGGGCTTTCGGGCAGCGTCAGCTCGTCCAGGGTGCGGGCTTTTGCGTTGATTTCGGCAATAATGCCTTCCGTGCCGCCGCGATACGCCACCTTTTCATACACCTCCTCGCTGACCTCGAATACCCTGTCAGCCTGGTATTTACTCTCGCCGGAAGAGGCACTGCCCCTGGAAACTGTAGCCACCCTCGGCTTCATAAGAGGGAGGGGCCCGCAAGCGGAGCGCAGCGGGAGGGGCCGCGAAGCGGCGTTTCCAGGGGCAGTGCCTTTTCCGGCGTCAAATAGAGCCGGGCAGATGAAGATAGTGTCGCACTCGAAGCCGGCGGAAAGGCAATGTTCGAGCTCCCGCTGCCCCTCCACCACGAACAAGCCCGTCTCGCGCCGCAGGGAAGAATCCTTCTGCAGCGCGAGCAGGCGCTTGATTTTAGGGTTTTGCGCGGAGGTGATGGGCTCCGGGAGCATATTGTTATTCTTGCTTTTCAGCCTCTTCCTTTTTCAAAGGCTTTTCAGGCCTCATCTGAGGGAAGAACAAGACATCCTGGATTGTCGTCTGGCCGGTCATAAACATAGTCAGACGGTCGATTCCCATACCCAGACCGGAGGTCGGAGGCATACCATATTCGAGGGCGCGCACGAAGTCCATATCAATATACATAGCCTCGTCGTCACCCTTGCTCTTGAGGGCGGCCTGCTCCTGGAAACGCTCGAACTGGTCGATAGGGTCGTTGAGCTCGGAATAAGCGTTGGCCAGCTCCTTGCCGCACACGAAAAGTTCGAAACGCTCGGTAAGCGTCGGGTCGTTGCGATGGCGCTTCGTCAGAGGGCTCATCTCCACGGGATAGTCCGTGACGAAGGTCGGCTGCACGAGCTTCTCTTCGCAATAGGCGCCGAAGATGGCGTCGATCAGCTTGCCCTTGCCCATAGAAGGCTCGATTTCCACGTCCAGGCGCTTGCAGGTGGCGCGGAGCTCATCCTCGTCCATACCCTTGACGTCCACGCCGGCATATTCCTTAATAGCCTCCAGGATGGGAAGGCGGCGGTAAGTGCCGCCGAAGTCCACCTCCGTGCCGCCGATATTGACCTTGGTAGTGCCGTTCACAGCCAGGGAAATCTTCTCCAGCATCTTCTCCACGAAGCACATCATCCAGTTGTAGTCCTTGTAGGCCACGTAAATCTCCATACAAGTGAACTCGGGATTGTGCGTCTTGTCCATACCCTCGTTGCGGAAGTCCTTTGCAAACTCATACACCCCGCTGTAGCCGCCCACGATAAGCCTCTTGAGGTAAAGCTCGTTTGCGATACGCAGGTACAGGGGAATGTCGAGGGCGTTGTGGTGGGTCACGAAAGGCCTTGCCGTGGCGCCGCCGGGAATGCTCTGCAGGATAGGAGTCTCCACCTCCAGGCAGCCGGCTTCGTTGAAATACTCCCTCATCGTGGAGATAATCTTGGCGCGCTTTACGAAGACCTCGCGCACCTGCGGGTTCACGATGAGGTCCACGTACCTCTGCCGGTAGCGCAGCTCGGGATCCGAGAAGGCGTCGAACACCTGTCCGTCGGCTTCCTTGACGATAGGCAGTACGCGCAGGGACTTGCTCAGCAGGGTCAGCTCCTTGGCGTGCACGCTCAGCTGGCCGGTCTGGGTGATGAACGCAAAGCCCTTGATGCCTATTATGTCGCCGATGTCCAGAAGTTTTTTCCAGACGGTGTTGTACATCGTCTTGTCTTCCAGGGGACAGATTTCATCGCGCTTTACATAAACCTGGATGCGTCCGCTCTCGTCCTGCAGCTCGCCGAAAGAGGCGGCGCCCATAATGCGCCTGCTCATCAGACGGCCCGCGATGCAGACTTCCTGGAAGTTGTTTTTCTCGGGGCTGTAGCCTCCGAGGATTTCGGCTGCAGTGGCGTTGACCGGGTATTCTGCAGCGGGATATGGCTCAATGCCCAATTCTCTGAGCTTCGCCAGCGATTCGCGGCGAATTTGCTCCTGTTCGCTAAGTTCAATATTCATAACGATACAAAAGTACGAAAATTTTATTATATTTGTGAGTTATGACGAAGGATTGCAAGTGGATTGTAAAAGAAGCAGCCGATCCCGCCAAAGTGGAGAAGCTCTCCGCAGAGGTGGGAATTGACCGTGTGCTGTCTCAACTCCTGGTGGCCCGGGGCGTCGAGACTTTCGAGCAGGCGCGCCGCTTCTTCCGTCCTTCGCTCGACGACCTTTTCGACCCGTTCCTGATGAAGGATATGGACGTGGCGGTGGAGCGCCTTCGCAAGGCGATTACCAGCGGAGAGAAAATCCTGGTCTATGGCGACTACGACGTGGACGGCACCACCGCTGTCGCCCTCGTGTTCTCATTTATCCGCCGCTTCACTTCCGCTGTCGATTTCTATATCCCCGACCGTTATGACGAAGGCTATGGAGTGTCCTACAAGGGCATTGACTGGGCTTTCGAGGGCGGCTTCGGACTCATCATCACCCTCGACTGCGGCATCAAGGCCATAGATAAGGCCGAGTATGCCCGCTCGAAAGGCGTGGATATGATAATATGTGACCACCACCTCCCCGAGGATACCCTTCCGGCGGCCGTAGCGGTGCTGGACCCCAAGCGGGAGGACTGCAATTATCCCTTCGACGACCTGTCCGGCTGCGGAGTGGGCTTCAAGCTCGTGCAGGCATACGCGCAGCGCTATGGCGTGCCCTTCGAGACGCTCGTGCCCCTGCTTGACCTTCTGGTCGTCAGCATTGCCTCGGACCTCGTGACGATGGTCGGCGAAAACCGCACCCTCTCCCATTTCGGGCTCAAGCAGCTGAACGAAGACCCGCACAAGGGCCTCCTCGCTATGATAAACCTCTCCAACCTCGAGCCCGGCCACATTACGATAGACGACATAGTCTTCAAGATAGGACCCCGCATCAATGCGGCCGGCCGTATGGAGTCCGGACGCCTCGCCGTGGAACTGCTTACCGCCGAGGACGTGGACCAGGCGATGTTTATCGGCGAGAAAATCAATGAAAACAACAACGAGCGCAAGAGCATCGACAGGGAAGTGACCCGCGAAGCCCTTGAGATGGTGGAAAGCGGCAGGTGCCTTGCCCGCGAGAATGCGACCGTCGTATATAATCCCCGCTGGAGCAAAGGCATCGTGGGCATCGTCGCCTCGCGCCTGGTGGAGGCCTACTACAAGCCGACGGTAGTGCTGACCAAGTCCAACGGCTTCATAACCGGCTCCGCCCGCAGCATCGCCGGATTCGACCTTTACGAGGCCATCGAGAGCTGCGCCGACCTGCTCGAGAACTTCGGCGGCCACGTATATGCCGCCGGCCTGACGCTCAAGGAAGAGAATCTCGAGGAGTTCGCCCGCCGGATAGACAACTTCATCGCCGGAAAGATTACCGCCGAGATGCTGGTGCCCGTGGTTGACATCGACGCGCGCCTGGATTTCTCCCAGATAACGCCTAAATTCTTCCGCATCCTCAAGCAGTTCCAGCCTTTCGGCCCCGGCAACAACAACCCCGTGTTCGTGACCGAAAATGTCTATGACGCAGGCAACGGCCGCAAGGTGGGAGCCGGGGGAGTGCACCTCAAGCTGGACCTCATCCAGGAGTCCCAGCCCTACCACCAGATAGCCGCCATTGCCTTCAATATGGCCGACTACTACGATTACATCAAGTCCGGCAATCCCCTGGACGTGTGCTATTCCATAGTGGAAAATTACTATCGCGGAAATTCCACGATCCAACTTCGGATAAAGGATCTCCGTGAGCGCGAAGAACTGATATGAAAAAGTATTTGACCTTGCTCGCTGCCCTCCAGGCAGCGTTTTGCGTACTTATGGCGCAACCTGCCCCCGGCAGTTTCACCCAGACCTGGCAAAAAGGCCCCGACTGGCTTCGGAACGCTGTCATCTATCAGGTGTATCCTTCTTCTTACAAAGATTCCGACGGCAACGGAATCGGGGATATCAAGGGCGTTATTTCCAAGCTCGACTACATTAAGAGCCTCGGCGTGACTGCTATCTGGTTCAATCCGCTATTCGAGTCAGGCTGGATTGACGGCGGCTACGATGTCATTGACTTTTACAAGGTGGACCCCCGCTTCGGCACCAACAACGACCTGGTGGAACTCTTGCGGCTTGCCCACGAAAAAGGCATTCGCGTGATGCTTGACCTTGTGGCGGGGCATACTTCCGACCGCCATCCCTGGTTTTTGGAGAGCGCGTCCGACACCAACCTCCGCCACTCCGACTACTATATCTGGAGCGACCGCCTGCCTGACGCCAAGGCCGAAAAGGATTTGGAGAAGATGATGCGGGACCCGAATTATATGCAGAATACCACAGGCAATTGGATGACGAGCGAGTATCCGCGTGCGAAATACTACTATAAGAATTTCTATGCCTGCCAGCCTGCGCTCAACTACGGTTTTGCCAATCCCGACCCCTCGCGTCCCTGGGAGCAGGGCGTGGACGAGCCGGGGCCCAGGGCCGTGCGCGCGGAGCTGAAAAGCATTCTCGCGTTCTGGTACGATAAGGGCGTGGACGGCTTCCGCGTGGATATGGCGTCGAGCCTTGTCAAAAATGACCGCGACAAGAGCGAGATTATGCGCCTGTGGCGGGAGATGCGCGAGTGGTCGGATGCCAATTATCCCGGACGGGTGCTGATGGCGGAGTGGAACGACCCCAAGTACTGCCTTGCCGGAGGCTTCAACGTGGATATGAACCTGAACAGCGTTAAGTCCGCCTGCCGGCGTATGTATTTCGACGCCAAGCACCAGGCCGACGGCGGCAGCTATTTCTCCCTGGACGGCGGGCAGCCTTCCGTGCGTGACCTCTACGGCGCCCCCTGGCCGGATGACAAGATAGACCGCGCCGCCACCCCGGCAGCTATGCTCAAACGCTACTACGACTATATCACCGACGCGTTCGACTCCACGCGCGACTGGGGCTATTTCGCCACCATAACCGGCAATCACGACCATCTCCGTTTCAACACCGGAGCGCGCAACGATCCCTCGCAGCTCAAGGCGATGATGGCCTGGGTGCTCACGATGCCCCTTCCCATATTGTACTACGGAGACGAAATCGGCCTGCGCAGTCTTGTGTCCCTGCCCAACGTGGAAGGTGCCAACCACAACGGCAAGGAGCGCGCCGGCGGCCGCAGCCCTATGCAGTGGGACGATTCACCCAACGCGGGCTTCAGCAGCTGTGCTCCCGAAGATATCTATCTTCCCGTGTGCCCTGAATGGACTCCGGCCACTTCCTACCCGCAGTATCTCGAGTGGAAGGCCGCCGGCTGCAAGAATCCTACCGCCCCCGGGGCCATTACGGTCGCCTCGCAGGACGGAGACCCGAATTCGCTGCTCAACTGGACGAGGGCGCTGATAGCCCTTCGCAAGTCAACCCCCGCTTTCTGGGCCGACAGCAGTTTCGAGCCCGTCTATGACGAGGCGCATCCCTATCCTATGGTGTACCTACGCAGCGACGGCTCTCAGACATATCTGGTTGCAGTCAATCCGACCTCCAAGAAGCAGACCGTCACGCTCTCCCGCCGCTCCGACAATCCCGAGACGGTGCTTTCCTCAGGCAAAGCGCAATACCGGCCGTCCGCAAAGGGGGGCCGCCTGTCCTTGTGGCCGGTGAGCGCCGTCGTCATAAAGATATAAGCGATTCAAGAGCGGTCTCCATAACCTTCCCGCAGATATTTTGGGTGAACCCGTCCCGGTCCAGGGACGGAATATATTCCACGAGGTCCAGGGAAGAAAGAATGTCGAGTCCGCTTACGAAACGCAGTATCGAAAAAAACTCATTTTCGAACAGTCCGTCTTTTTCAGGTACTCCGGTGCCGGGCACAAGGGACGGATCGAGGACATCCAGATCGACACTTAAGTGGAGGTGTTTTATCCCTTTTTCCCGAATGAAGCCGGCTATTCTCTCGAGCGTGCGGGGTACTCCTTCAACACGTATCCGGCTGGCCGGTATCGTCGGAATTCCGTATCGTCTGATTATCTCCGCCTCTCCGGGGTCAATGCTGCGGACCCCCGTGAACAGCACGTTGGCTGGTATAATGTGAGGCTCAGCCACCGAACACATAGCCTCATCTCCGAGACCCATCAGGGCCGCTAATGACATTCCGTGGAGATTCCCGCTGGGAGACGTTTCGGGGGTGTTGATATCGCAGTGGGCATCCAGGTACAAAACCCCGAAAGCCTCCGGCCCCCACTTTGCACAGGCAGCGGAAATGTTGCCCATCACGCTCGAATGGTCGCCTCCGATTACGAAAGGAATATCCCCGTTGTCAAGAGAATGCCTGCAAAGTTCGCGTGACTTGACAGCAACGTCCATTACTTGCCTGAGATTCTTGAGCCCCCGGAAGCGCCCTTCCGGAAGCGTGGAACGGATGTATCCGCCGTAAGAAAGACGAGTGTCCGCCTTGAATGCATTCACGATTGTCTCCGCGCCTTTGTCCGCACCTTCAATCTTTCCGGCTGAGCCGTAGTAAACCCCCAGCAAACAGACTTTTTTTTTCATTGTCCCGGTTTTACGTTTTGTTTGAGCAGATCCTCGGGACTGATTTCTATAATGCTGTCCGGGAGGGTGAACCAATCGCTGCAGGCTTCGGATATGCCGCCCACTATACCTATGCCGTCGTGGATGTTGGTATATGTGAAGTTGGGCGGAGTCACGCCGAAATTCGAAAGTATGTTGAAGGTCCCGAGGTACTGGGCCTTGCAGTAGTTGTATAGTTCCTCGCTGAGGCGGTACACTTCCAGCCTTATCTCCTGCTTATAGTAGATGATGGTCTTGACGGTACCGTCGTCCGGCTCTTCAGGCTCCTCTGCCGGGGGCTCATCGCCCGGCTCTTCCGGAGTCTCCCCGGGAGTGCCGGGGCCGCCGGAACCGAAATCCATATCGCTCCAGTTGAAGGAATCGAAGGAATTTACGTAGAAACTGTACTGCGCCCCGTCGAACTGGCGGGAGCTAAGCAGCATCATAGGCTGTCCGCGGAAGAGACCGCCCGAAATGAAACCGTTCTCAAAACTGATGCTGGCAAAGCCGTCGAGGTCGAGGTTGTAGATGTCGGCCGTGCTTGCAATCTGCCCTGCGGTCGTGTAGTAGGTGTATTCAGTGGTGTCCAGCTGCACGGGCAGGCCGGGATAGTCGGCAAACGGCATAGGGAAGGGCGGCAGGTCGGGCATCTTGGGGGTTGTGAGGGTCACCGTTGTGGAGCGGATGGCGGTCTTGAGGCCGTAGTATTCTCCGTCCGCGACCGCGTCCTTCAGCTTCAGAATCACCTTGGTGGCATCCGAAGAGTCGCGCGTAACTTTTTCCAGGCTGACGCTCTCTATCGCCGGGCTTTCGGGCACCGTGGTCTCTCCCCACGCGCTTTTCAGCCCCCGGCCTCTGACTTCCAGCCGTACTCGGTCTCTTGGGGAGAAGCGCATACCGGGGTACAGGGTGGTCTGGCTGCCGTCGTGCTCCACGGTCTCCCGGGGCACGGAAACCAAAGTGCCGTTGACGCTCAGCGACACTTCATCCGCGCTGACGGAGTAGCGCTTTCCTGAGTCCTTGCCGAAGGCGGGGTCGGCGTAGGAAATCCGCATCCCCGTGGATTCTTCGCCGGAAAGCGGCAGGTACTGCACATACAGCACCGGGTCGGACACATTGTCCAGCGCGAAGGGAATCTCGCAGGCGCACAGGGCCGCTGCGAACAGGGTCAATATGCTTATTCTCAGAGTCTTCATACGCCTTAGAATTTCAGTGACGCGCTCAGCGTCGGGATAATCGGCACGAGGCCGTAAGCCATACCTATATATTCACCATTGGCGTCGGTCTCGAGCATCGCGAACGAGGCGTTCAGGTGGTTGTACACATTGTAGATGCTCAGGTTGAATCCCAGGGTCTTGCCGTTCCAAACCTGCGTCTTGAAGTCCACGCCCACGTCGAGGCGGTGGTAGTCGGGAAGTTTGCTGTTGTAGGGGGCCTGATAGAGCATCGAGGAGCTGCCTTTCTCGAAATAAATCACGTGGCTGGGCAAGGTGATGCGGTTGCCGGTGTGGTAGTTCCAGTTGAAATACAGGCTCCAGTGCTTGCCGGGCCGCCAGGTGCCCACCAGGTTGATTTTGTGGCGGTTGTCGTTGCGGTCAGGGAAGGGGAAAGGGTAGTAGGCCTCGAACTGCCTCCAGGTCCAGCAGAGGGTATAGTAGGCCGAGAGCTCCAGCTTCGGAGTCTCGTAGCTGGCCTCGAATTCGGCGCCCCAGGACTTGCCCTTGCCGGAGGTGAAAGAGGTCTCCCAGTTGACCAGGGGCGGGTAGAAGGCATTTGCTCCGTTGTAGGAGAGCAGGCCGTCCATCGTCTTGTACCAACCCTCGATGTTGAAACGGAAGTGGTCCGGAGTGAAATAGAATCCGCCGGCTATCTGGTCGGAAATCATCGGCGGCGCTCCCGGCGTGGAGGGCATCCAGCTGTTGGTCGGAAGCTCGATGTACATTGCCGACACCAGATGTGCGTACTGGCTCATACGGGTGTAGGAGAGCTTCGTGCAGAAGTTTTTGGCAATCATCCACTTGAGCGCGGCTCTGGGCTCCGGGTTCAGCCAGGTGCTGCCTGAGGAAGTGAACATCGAAAGGCGCAGGCCGGCGTTTAGGGTCAGGTTGTAGGCGATGAAAATCTCGTCTTCCGCATAGAGGGCGGGCTCGAAAGCGTCGTATTTCTTGCCGTCGCCTCCCTTGTTGACCTCGGGTTCTGGAGCCGCCTCGCCGTCCGCCGCCCCGAGAAGGGCGTTGCGCTGCTCATAGGCGCGCGAGGTATTGTAATGGTGGTACACCGCCGACGCTCCGAAGCGCACGTGCTGGAAGCTGTCGGGATACCAGTCGAAGTCGTACTTGATGCCGGCGTCCCTGACGGCGCAGGTGTTGTCGTCGTCCATAAACAGGCTCGAAAGGGCTCCGCTATCGTCGCGGCTGCCCACTTCGAAGGTGTAGCCCACGTCGGATCCGCTCCTGCTGTAGTAGCCCAGGAGCTTGCCCTTGAGCTTCTTTGCATACTGGTATTCCCAGTTCACGGATGCCGCAAGCGAGCCCCAGGTAGTGCGGGTGCTCATATCCACGTACACGTCGCTGTCCTCGTCCAGGCCGGCTTTCAGGTCGTCGCTGCCCCAGTAGAAATTGGCGTTCAGCTTGCTCTTGGGACTGAAGCGGTGCGTGATGCGGCCGTTGAGGTCCCACATCGCGTAGCCGCCGTTCACCTTGGGGCTGCCGCCGTTGCGCCAGTTGGCATACGCTATGGCGGGGACGGTGACGACATCCATCCACGAACGCCGCAGGCCCACGTTGAACGAGGTCCTGTCCTTGATTATGGGGCCTTCGACCTGGATACGCCCGTCTATGAGGCCCAGGGACACGTTGCCGTGGTATTCATTCATATTGCCCTCGCTGGTCTCCACGTCCACGACCGACGACAGGCGGCCGCCGTATCGGGCGGGGAAGCCGCTCTTGTAGAAATCCAGATTGTCCACCACGTCTGTGTTGAAGCTGGAGAAGAAGCCTCCGAAGTGGCTGATGTTGTAGAGGGGCACGCCGTCGAGCAGGAAAAGGTTGTCGTTGCCGTCGCCGCCGTGCACGTACAGGCCGGACATAAGTTCGTTGCCGGCCGCCACGCCGGGCAGCATCTGAAGGCTCTTGATGATGTCGGGCGTGCCGAACACGGCCACGCCGCTGCGCAGTTTGTCGCCGTCGAGCCTGGTCAGGCCCGTCTGGGTGGTGTTGCGCATCTTCTCCTTGACTGCGGTCACGTAGGATGTGTTGAGCGTGTCGTGCTGCTCGACCTCCTGTGCTGACACATTTGCGGCCGCTAAAATGGCGGCCGCAAATAGAGCTAAATACTGTATCTTGTTGAACACTATTTATTTACCTGGAAGCGGACGTTGCCCGTGGCAAAGTAGTCCACAATCTGGCGGGCTGCCGCCAGGCCTGCGTTGACGTTGGCTTCCGCGGTCTGGGCGCCCATCTTTTTGGGCGTTGCGAACACGCGCAGGCCGCACTTCTCCTGCAGGAGGGCGTAGTTGTCGGGGGCGACGTCGGTGATGTATTTAAGGTCCGGACGCTCTTCGAGGGCTTTGAGGAGGCCTTCTTCGTCGATGACTTCCTTGCGGGCGGTGTTGACCAGGGTCGCGCCCTTGGGCATACTCGAGACGAGGTCATAGCCTATGCTGCCTATGGTCTGGGGCGTGGCGGGGATGTGGATGCTGACATAGTCGGATGTGGCGTACAGCTCTTCCAGGCTCTCTGCGGGCTCGGCGCCGCCGTCGACGATCTGCTCGGGCTTGAGGAAGGGATCGATGGCCTTGACTTTCATACCGAGGGCCTTGGCCTTGGCGCCCACCAGACGGCCCACGTTGCCGAATGCCTGGATGCCGATGGTCTTGCCGGAGATTTCGCTGCCGGTGGCGGGGGTGAACTGGGTGCGGGCCATAAATATCATCATCGCTATGGCAAGTTCGGCGACGGCGTTGGAGTTCTGGCCGGGGGTGTTCATCACCACGATGCCGCGCCCGCTTGCCGCGGCGAGATCGACATTGTCGTAGCCTGCTCCTGCGCGCACGACTATCTTGAGGGCGGGGGCGGCGGCTATGACTTCGGCGGTGACTTTGTCGGAGCGCACGATGAGGGCCTGGGTCGAAGCGACGGCGGCGATCAGATCGGCCTGTGATTCATATTTTTCGAGCAGCTCGACGCTGTGGCCGGCCGCTTCGAGGATGTCCTTGATGCCGCGCACAGCAGCTGCGGCAAAAGGTTTCTGGGTCGCTACAAGTACTTTCATATCGTTTAAATGTGCATTTTCTCAAATTCTTGCATACAGCTGACAAGTGCATCCACGTCTTCCTGGGTGCAGGCGTTGTAGAGGGAGGCGCGGAAGCCGCCGACGCTGCGGTGGCCTTTGATGCCTATCATACCGCGGCTCTTGGCGAAGCTGAGGAATTCGTCCTGCAGGTCCTCACGGCCTTCTGCCATCACGAAGCAGACGTTCATAATCGAGCGGTCTTCCTTGTCGGCGGTGCCGCGGAACAGGCTGTTGCGGTCGATTTCGGCATAGAGGGTGGAGGCCTTCTTCTCGTCGATGGCGTGGATGGCGTCGATGCCGCCTATGCCCTTGAGCCACTTGAGCGTCTCGTTCATCACGAAGATGGGGAACACGGGAGGGGTGTTGAACATCGATAGCTTGTCGATGTGGGTGCGGTAGTCGAGCATCGTGGGGATGTAGCGGCTGACCTTGCCCAGGGCGTCCTTGCGGATGATGGCGAAAGTCACGCCGGCAGGGCCTGCATTCTTCTGGGCGCCGCCGTAAATCATTGCGTACTTGCTGACGTCCACCCTGCGGCTGAGGATGTCCGAAGACATATCGGCGATGAGGGGCACGGGGCAGTCGATGTCGGTCTTGATTTCGGTGCCGTAGATGGTGTTGTTCGTGGTGATATGGAAGTAGTCAAGGTCTGCGGGGATTTCGTAGCCCTTGGGAATGTAGCAGTAGTTGCGGTCCTTGGAGCAGGCGATGGCCTCGGCGACGCCTATCCCCTGGGCTTCCTTGAGGGCTTTGTGGGCCCAGACGCCGGTGTCGAGGTAGCCGGCCTTCTTCTCCAGGAAGTTCATAGCCACATAAAGGAACTGAAGGCTTGCGCCTCCGCCCAGGAACACTACTTCGTAGTCTTCGGGAATCCGGAGCAGTTCCTTCCAGAGACTGCGGCATTCGTCCATAACGGCATCCCACTCCTTGGTGCGATGGGAAATGGATATGAGGGAGACTCCTGTGCCCGCAAAATCTTTGAGGGCTTCGATGGAATTGTCGATTGCCACCTGCGGAAGCAGGCAGGGACCGGCGTTGAATACGTGAACTTTAGCCATAGTGTGTTTAATTATTAATAGTCTGCAAATTTACAGATTGTACTTATTCTTTCCAAAAATACTTCCTTGAGGGAATCCCTGACGCGGACCTCCAGAGAGCAGCTTTCTCCGAAGTCCCGGCCACGCTGCGGCAGGTCCAGGTCCTTCAGGACTTTCATAACCCGCGGCATATTCTCATAGGAAAAGCTGATGCCGTACCATCTGCCGGCGATTTTCTCCACGGCGGGCACGCTCGCGAGGGCGTCGGCGGTGGAAGTCTTGTAGGCGCGGATGAGGCCCGGGATACCGAGCTTGATGCCTCCGAAGTAGCGCACCACCACCACGAGCACGTCGCTCAGCCCCGCCGAGTCTATCTGCCCGAGGATGGGCCGGCCCGCGGAGCCGGAAGGCTCCCCGTCGTCGGAAGCGCGCCAGGTCTCTCCCCCCGGCCCGAGGCGGTAGGCATAGCAGTGGTGCCGCGCGTCGTGGTATTCCTTCCGCAGGCCGGAGACTATCTCGCGGACCTCGTCTTCGGTCTCCACGGGGTAGGCAAGGGCTATGAATCTGCTGCCGTTATCCTTGAACAATCCCTCCCCCCTGGAAGAAATACTTTTATAAATATCGCTCATCACACTCCAAAATTAGTGATTTATTCGTAAATTCGCACATTGAAACTGAAAAGACTATTATGATTTACACTTACAGAGTGACCCTCGAAGGCATCAAAGGCTTCTACAGGGTATATAAACTTGACGGGGCAAATTCCCTCTATACCTTCCACAAGCGCCTTCGCGCAGACCTCGAATTCACCGTGGACCAGCCCATACTCTTCAAAGCTTTCGACGCCCAGGGCAATGTTTTTGCCCGCTATGCCCTGCAGGACATAGGCTCAGGCTCCGTGGATATGGTGTCCATAGCCAAGACAGTTGCCGACGGCGTGGTGAAGTTCGTCTATTTCTATGACGTGGCCGCGCGCAAGAGCGTCAACATCACCCTTGAGGCCGAAGAAGCCGGAAGCCTGGACGCTCCCGAGCTCATTGATACCAAGGGTCCCGTGCCCGCGGAGTTCGAAAACGGCTACGTGGCTTTCGAAGACCTGCCCCAGCAGCACCGCAAGCTGCCCGGACTCGGCCTGTCGGATTCCGATGACGATGATGACGACGATGACGAAGACGGCGATGACGAGGGCGATGAAGATGACGACGAAAAGGAAGAAATCATCTATGATGCAGACGAGGCTTAGCGCTCTGGTTCTGCTTCTGGGCATCGCGCTCGGATGTTCGCCCCGGGATTCCGTTTCCGGGGCGGAATCTTTCAAGTCCCTTCTTGAGGATTCGGACCGCTACGCATCCGTGCAGGATTACGAGCGGGCCGCCGACTATGCCATCCGTGCCCTCGACGCGGCCCGCGGACCGGAAAAGGCCGAAGCGCTTACGCATCTTGCGAGGTTAGACCTTATGACCTGGCGGGACGGACAGGCCTGGGAGCACATCTGCGAGGCTGAACGCATAGCTCGCTCCTCTTCTTCCGACAGCCTTCTCTGCGCCGCCCTGATTCAGAAAGGGCGCCTGTGCTCTTACAGCGGCATCACGGAAGAGAGCGCCAGGGACGATGAAGCCCTGGGCTATTTCAACGATGCGCTGGCAATCGCCTCCGCCCGGGGCTATGTCCCGGAAGAGATAGACATCTACTACAATCTCTCGCAGGTCTGCGTCAACCGCAACCGCTTCCGGGACCCGATAGACGAAGATATCTACCGGCAGGCCGGAGAATATCTGGAAAAGGGTCGTGCACTGGCTCTTGAACACGGACTCAATGACTTGTATGTCAAGGCGCTGCCTTATCAGATCCGCTACCTTCGCCAGGGCGGGAAGACCGAAGACGGGATAGAGTGCTGCAAGGAAAATCTGGAGCACTGCGGCGAGCAGGACTACCTGATGCGTTCCCAGATTCTCAACCAGCTTGTGATGATGTATGCCGCGCGTGGCCTGGTCGAGGAAGCCGCCGACGCGCATCAGCAGTATACCATCGCCGTGCAGAGTTATTTGAAACAGCGCTCCGACACTCTCCTTCAGGATATGGAGACCCGCTACGAGTCGCGCCTCAAGCAGACCCGCATCGACGGGCTGAAGATACTCGTGGTGATGCTTAGCATTATGCTGCTTCTGCTGGCCCTGGCTGCTCTTCAGTTCGTCATCTACAACCGCAGGCTACTGGTCGCCAGCCACAACAAAGACAAGCTTATCCGCTTCATATCCAAGGATTTCACCAGCAGTTCGTTCCACCAGGAAGTGGCGTCGAAACTGCCCGATTTCAGCAGTATGGACGACGCCCAGATACGGCAGCGCTGCTCCGAGCTTTTCGGGGATTCCGCCCAGCTCAGCCAGGAGGTTGCCGACTACATCGTCACCCTGGTCCGGGAAAGGGACGAGGCGGGCTCGCATTTCGGCCTCACGCCCCGCGAGCTTGAAATCGTCCGCCTGAGCGGCGAGGGGCTTTCCGCCCTGCGCATAGCCGACCGTCTCAACATCAGCGTCTATACCGTCAACAAGCACAAGCAGAACATCTACGCCAAGATGAACGTCCGCAACAATGCCGGAATGCTGAAGGCCGCCTCTGAAGCAGGGATAATCTAGCGGAACTTGCTTTTTTGATTTTTTATTCGTATCTTGGAAAGACATAAACTGATATCCTATGGTACGAGTAAAGCCTTTTGCAGCCCTCAGGCCTCCGAAATCCATCGTGACAGAGGTGGCCGCTCCTCCTTATGACGTTCTTAACTCTTTGGAGGCCAAAAAGATGGCAGGAGAGAAATCCCTCCTGCACATTACCAAACCCGAGATAGATTTCGAGCCGATTGCGGACGAGCATTCGCAGGCGGTCTATGACAAGGCGGTCGAGAATTTCCGGCTCTGGAGGGAGCGCGGCTATCTTAAGCGCGACCCGTCCCCCTGCTATTATGTATATGCCCAGACTATGGACGGCCGCACCCAATACGGCCTCGTGCTCTGTGCGCACACCGACGACTACACCTCCGGCGTCATCAAGAAGCACGAGCTGACCCGCAAGGACAAGGAGGACGACCGTATGATCCACGTCCGCATCCAGAATGCCAACATCGAGCCCGTGTTCTTCTCCTACAGGGACAACGCCGAGCTCAACGCCATCGTGGAGAAGGCCGCAGCCGGTCCGAAAGAATACAGTTTTACTGACGAAAATGGCTTCGGACACGATTTCTGGGTCATCAGCGACCCCGCGACCGTGGCGCGCATAACCGAAATATTCACAACCCAGGTCGATGCTTTCTATGTGGCCGACGGCCACCACCGCACCGCCGCGGCCGCCCGCGTGGGCGCAGAGAAGAGAGCGCAGAACCCCGCGCACACCGGCGACGAAGAGTACAACTTCTTTATGGCGGTATGCTTCCCCGAGAGCCAGCTCAAAATCATAGACTACAACCGCGTGGTCAAAGACCTTAACGGCTTGAGCACCAAAGACTTCTTCAAGGCTCTCGAAGAGGACTTCATAATCGAATGCAAGTGCGACTGCACCAAAGACGGCGGCAAGTGCGACTGCGAGTATCCCTGCCACTGCAGCTGCTCCGAAATCTATCACCCCTCCGGCTTGCACAATTTCTCTATGTATATCGAGGGCGTGTGGTACAGCCTGACGGCCAGGCCCGGCCGCTATGACGATTCCGACCCCATCGGGGTGCTGGACGTGACCATCCTCAGCCGCCTCGTGCTGGACAAGATTCTGGGTATCAAAGACCTCCGCACCGACAAGCGCATCGACTTCGTGGGCGGCATCAGGGGCCTCGGAGAGCTCTCCCGCCGGGTTGACAGCGGCGAGATGAAGGTGGCCTTCGCCCTGTACCCGGTGTCTATGAAGCAGCTGCTCGACATCGCCGACAGCGGCCAGATTATGCCTCCGAAGACAACCTGGTTCGAGCCCAAGCTCCGTTCCGGCCTTGCAATCCACACTTTAGATTGATCAACTGATGACTATCGATTCAGCGACCATCCACAAAACCCTGAAAGATTTTTTCGGATACGATACCTTCAAAGGCGACCAGGAGAGGGTGATACGCCATCTGCTTGACGGCGGGGACGCATTCGTGCTGATGCCCACGGGCGGCGGCAAGTCCCTCTGCTACCAGCTCCCGGCCATCCTGATGGAGGGTACCGCCATCGTGATTTCGCCGCTCATCGCCCTGATGAAAAACCAGGTTGACCTGCTGCGGGGTTTCGATACCGGTACGGGCAGCATCGCTCATTTCCTCAATTCGTCCCTGAGCAAGATGCAGATAGAGGAAGTGCGCTCCGACCTTCTCAGCGGAAAGACGAAAATACTCTATGTAGCCCCTGAGTCCCTTACCAAGGAAGAGAACGTGGCCCTGCTGCGCGAAGTGAAGATTTCCTTCTACGCGGTGGACGAGGCGCATTGTATCTCCGAATGGGGTCACGATTTCCGCCCTGAATACCGCAGGATACGCGCCCTGGTCGATGAAATCGGGCGCCTTCCAATAATAGCCCTGACTGCAACCGCGACCCCAAAAGTCCAGAGCGACATCCTCAAGAACCTTGGCATCCAGAAGGCCGCCGTGTTCAAGTCTTCCTTCAACCGCCCCAACCTCTACTACGAAGTGCGCGACAAGCAGGACGTGGAGAAGGATATGATCAAGTACATCAAGCAGAATCCCGGCAAGTCTGGCATAGTCTATTGCCTCAGCCGCAAGAAGGTGGAGGAAATAGCCCAGCTGCTGTGCATCAACGGCATAAAGGCCCGGCCGTACCACGCCGGCCTCGACGCCCGCACCCGCGCGGAAAACCAGGACGCCTTCCTTTCCGAGGAAATCAACGTCATCGTGGCCACGATTGCCTTCGGTATGGGTATAGACAAGCCGGACGTGCGCTTCGTCATCCATTACGACATCCCCAAGAGCATCGAAAGCTATTACCAGGAGACAGGGCGGGCCGGACGCGACGGCGAGGAAGGCCGCTGCATCGACTACTACAGCTACAAGGACATCCAGAAGCTCGAGAAGTTTATGCAGGGCAAGCCCGTGGCCGAGCAGGAAATCAGCCGTCAGCTTCTCGGCGAGGTGGTGGCGTACGCCGAGTCCAACCAGTGCCGCCGCAAGCTGCTGCTCAACTACTTCGGCGAGGATTACCCGCAGGACAACTGCGGCTCCTGTGACAACTGCGTGCATCCCAAGCCTCTCTTCGACGGCCGCGAGCAGATGCAGCTGGTCATCCGCCTCATCGAGTCCCTGCCCGAGCACTTCAAGATAGAGCACCTTGCCAACATCCTCGTCGGCAACGCCAACGCTATGGTAAAGTCCTACAAGCACGATACGCTTCCGTACTTCGGCAAAGGCTCCGACCACAGCGACAAGTTCTGGTGTACCGTCATCCACCAGGGCCTCATCCTGCATCTGCTGGAGAAGGAGATAGAAGCCTATGGCCTCATAGGCGTGACCTCCAAGGGCCGGGAGTTCCTGGCCTGCCCGTACGAGCTCAAGATGGTGGAGGACAGGGTGTTCACCGGCGGCGACTCCGAAATGGACGATGACGACGAAGAGGCCCAGGCGGCCAATGCCGCGATGCGCGGAGGCGGAGCGGGTGATCCCGTGCTGCTCGCGATGCTGAAAGACCTGCGCCGTGACGTGGCGCGCAAACTGGGACTCCAGCCCTGGATTATCTTCGGCGACCCGGCCCTGGACGATATGTCCATCCTCTACCCCATCACCATCGAGGAGCTGCGCCTTTGCCAGGGCGTGGGCGAAGGCAAGGCGAGGAAGTTCGGCGCCGAGTTCGTGGCCCTCATACGCAAGTATGTGGAGGAGAACGAGATATCCCGTCCGGACGATTTTATAGTGAAGTCGGCTCCCGGCAAGTCCACCAACAAGATTTTCATAATCCAGAGCATAGACAAGTGTATGTCGCTCGAGGACATAGCCGCTGCCAAGGGCCTGGATATGGACGAGCTGATGGGCGAAATAGAGGCAATCGTCGCCACCGGCACCAAGCTCAACCTCGACTACTACATCGAAGAAAACGTGGACGAGGACGTGGTGGACGAGATTCTCGAGTATTTCAAGGAAGAGGCTTCTTCCGATTCGCTGCAGGAAGCGATTTCCGCGCTGGGCGGCGACTACGACGAAATGGAAATACGCCTCGTGCGCATAAAGTTCTTGTGTGAGATAGCTTCGTGATACCGCAGGAGACAGTAAATCTCATCCTCGACACGGCCCGTATCGAAGACGTAGTGGGGGATTTCGTGACGTTGAGGCGCCGCGGGGCCAATTTCGTGGCCTGCTGTCCGTTCCACAACGAGAAGACCCCGTCGTTCTACGTGTCTCCGGCCAAAGGTATCTTCAAGTGCTTCGGTTGCGGCAAGTCCGGCTCCGCCGTGGGCTTCGTGATGGAGCACGAGCACAGCAGCTATGTCGAGGCCCTGCGCTATCTTGCGGCCAAGTACCACATTGAAATAGTTGAAGAAGAGGAGAGCGCCGAGGAAATCGCCCGCCGGCAGAGACGCGAAAGCCTGCTGCTGGTCTCTGAGTTCGCCCAGAAGTTCTATGCATCCCAGCTTCAGACCCCAGAGGGCCGCGGAGTGGGCCTGGCGTATTTCCACAAGCGCGGCCTCGAGGATGAGACCATAGCCCGCTTCGGTCTCGGATGGGCCCCTTCCGGCCGGACCGCACTCCTGGACGCCGCCCTGCAGGCAGGCTACAAGCAGGAGTACATCCTTGCCGCCGGCCTTGCCGTGCAGCGCGAAGACGGGACGGTCGTGGACAAGTTCCGCGAGAGGGTGATGTTCCCGATCCACTCCGTGAGCGGCCGTGTGCTGGCTTTCAGCGGCCGCACGCTCCACGCCGACAATCCCGCCAAATACGTCAATTCGCCTGAGACGGAGATTTACGTCAAGAGCCGCAACCTGCTGGGCATCTGGTTCGCGAAGGCGGAGATTTCCCGCAGCGGCAAGTGCATCCTGGTCGAAGGCAACGTCGATATGGTCACGCTCCACCAGCTCGGCATCACCAACGTGGTGGCCTCCTGTGGCACTTCCCTTACGGTGGAGCAGATTCGCCTCATCCACAAGTTCACCGACAACGCCACCATAATGTACGACGGCGATTCTGCCGGCATCCACGCCGCCCTGCGCGGCATCAACCTCTTCCTCGCGGAGGGGCTGAACGTGAAGGTGGTGCTGCTCCCGGACGGGGAAGACCCTGATTCATACGCCCGCAAGCATACCCTCGAGGAGATGCAGCGCTTCATCGCCGAAGGGGAGCGGGACTTCATAGAATTCAAGACCGACCTGCTGCTGTCCGACGCCGGCTCCGACCCGCTGAAGAAGGCCTCCCTCATCAACGACATCGCTGACACGATTGCAGAGATTCCTGACCCCGTGAAGCGTTCGGTCTATGTGGACACTGTGGCGGCGCGCTTCGGCATAGAGTCCGCGATACTCTTCGAGCGCATCTCGTCGGTGCGGCGCCGCAAGCAGGAAGAGACCCTGAGGGAGCGCCGCCGCGAGCAGCCGTCCTCCGGGCCCGAGGTCCCTTCCGGGGAAGCCGAGCCCGAGGTGCAGGGCGTACCGGCCCCTGCCGAGCCTTACGAAGAGAACCATATCCTCGCCCCGGCGGAGAGGGACCTGCTGTATTTCCTTCTGAGCTACGGCTGCGAGAGCCTGGATTTCGAGAGCGATTCGCCATACTATTCGGGCAGCGAAGACGAGAAGCAGACCGTCGCGGACTTCATCCGGGAGGCTCTGGAGGCTGACGACAGCAGTTTTGGCAACAGCGCCTACCGGGCTCTGTACGAGGCATATATGCGTCTTTATGACGAAGGCCTCTCCCAGGCCGACATAGTCCGCTCCCTGCTCAACGGGGAGGACCGCACGGTAGCTGCCCTGGCCGCGCGATTTTCGACAGAAAAATACCGTCTCACGGTGGGTGCCTTCGAGGCTGCGCTGACCACGACCTCCTACTTTCTCGTGTCCGGAGTGCCTAAGGCCATTATGGTCTATGCCGAGCGCAGGGTGCAGGACCGTCTGGAGACCGTGCGCCGCGCCCTCAAGGACGCCTCCCCCGAAGAACAGATTACCCTGATGCAGGAAATGGTCCGTCTGCAGGCGGCCCAGAGGCGCATCAAACAAAAAATAGGAAGAGAAAAAACCGATACAATATGAACGACAAGAAACGGATACTCGTGACTTGTGCACTGCCGTACGCCAACGGCCCCGTGCACATAGGCCATCTGGCGGGCGTATATGTGCCCGCCGACATTTATGTAAGATACCTGCGTATGCGGGGCAAGGACGTGCTGTACGTCTGCGGCTCCGACGAGCACGGCGTGCCCATCACCATCAAGGCGCGCGAGCAGGGCTGCTCCCCGCAGGACATCGTGGACCGCTACCACAAGATAATCAAGGACTCGTTTTCCGGCCTGGGCATCAATTTCGATATCTACGGCCGCACTTCTTCCCGGGTCCACGAAGAGGGGGCGTCGGAGTTCTTCCGCAAACTCTATGAGCAGGGCAAGTTCATCACCCGCGAGAGCGAGCAGTACTACGACCCTGAGGCGAAGACCTTCCTTGCCGACCGCTATATCGTCGGCACCTGCCCCAAGTGCGGCAATGAAGGCGCGTACGGCGACCAGTGCGAGAAATGCGGCAGCACCCTCAGCCCCGAGGAGCTCATCAATCCGCACTCCAAGCTCAGCGGCGCTACTCCGCAGAAGCGCAAGACCACGCACTGGTACCTGCCGCTGCAGGACTATGAGCAGTGGCTGCGCGACTGGATCCTGGAGGGCCACAAAGAATGGCGCAGCAATGTCTATGGCCAGGTGAAGAGCTGGCTGGACGGAGGCCTGCAGCCGCGCGCCGTGACCCGTGACCTGGACTGGGGCGTGCCCGTGCCCGTCGAGGGAGCAGAAGGGAAAGTGCTCTATGTGTGGTTCGATGCTCCTATCGGCTACATCTCCAACACCCGCGAGCTGCTTCCGCAGAGCTGGGAAAAATGGTGGAAGAGCGAGGAGACGCGCCTCGTGCATTTCATAGGCAAGGACAACATCGTGTTCCACTGCATCGTATTCCCCTCTATGCTCAAGGCCTACGGAGACGGCTACATCCTGCCGGACAACGTGCCCGCCAACGAGTTCCTCAACCTCGAGGGCGACAAGATTTCGACTTCCCGCGGCTGGGCCGTCTGGGCCCACGAGTATCTGGAGCAGTTCCCCGGCAATGAGGACGTGATACGCTACACCCTTACCGCTAATGCGCCCGAGACCAAGGACAACGATTTCAGCTGGAAAGACTTCCAGGCCCGCAACAACAGTGAGCTCGTCGCCATCTTCGGCAACTTCGTCAACCGCGCCGTGGTGCTGACCCACAAGTATTTCGGCGGCAAGGTGCCCGCCTGCGGAGAGCTGCTGGACATCGATAAGGAAGTGGTTGCCGCCATTCCGGCCCTTAAAGCTTCGATGGAGAAGAATCTCGAGGGCTACCGCTTCCGCGACGCTCTCAAGGACGCTATGGGCATCGCCCGCCTTGGCAACAAGTACATTTCAGACACCGAGCCCTGGAAGGTCGCAAAGACCGATATGGAGCGCACCGCGACCATCCTCAACATCTCCCTGCAGATTTGCGCCGACCTGTCCGTTGCCTTCGAGCCTTTCACTCCCTTTGCCGCAGGGCGCCTGCGCAAGATGCTGGGCGTGGAGCTGGATGCCGGCTTCGACCATCGCCGCGGCGAGCAGCAGACTGTCAATACCTTCGCCGAGGGCGAGGGACGTGCGATACATACGGTCCACGAAGGAGATACAGTCTCCCGCAGCGGCCTGGTGCTGGATTGGGAGCTTCTCGGAAGGCCCCAGATACTTCCCGCCGGGCACGCCATAGGCGAGCCTGAGCTGCTCTTCGAGAAAATTGACGATGCGCAAATCGACGCCCAGACAGCCCGTCTCGAGGCCATACGCGCCGAGCGCATTGCCCGCGAAAAGGCTGAGGAGGCTAAGAAAGTGGCTCCCCAGAAAGAGGAGTGCAGTTTTGAAGATTTCGAGAAGATGGACATCCGCACCGCCACGGTGCTTGCCGCCGAGCGCGTGCCCAAGACGGACAAACTCCTGAAACTCAGCATCGACACCGGAATCGACAAGCGCACCATCGTGTCCGGCATCGCCGAGTACTACGCCCCCGAGGATATGGTGGGCAAGCAGATTTGCATACTTGCCAACCTCAAGCCCCGGGTCATCCGCGGCATCGAAAGCCGGGGTATGATCCTTATGGCGAAGCAGGGTGACGGCAAGATGCGTTTCATCACCCCTCAAGAAGTGCTTGGAAATGGCTCGCAGGTGGGTTAGTGCGCTTTTGGCGCTGGGCCTGCTGCTCCCGGGCCATTCGTCTTCAGCGCAGTTCGCCCCGACGGACGCTTCCCGAGGGGTGGACGTGTATGATGCCTGGATGGGAGTTTACCACCCCTACCAGATGTCAGGCAAGATGACGAAGAAGGCTCTGGCAGGCTATAAAGCATTCTACATCAGCCATATCGGGCGCCACGGCAGCCGTTATCCCGTCAACCGTCCGTATGTCGGCAACGGCCTGGACCCGCTTCGGAAGGCGGACAGCCTCGGGCTGCTGACTCCCGAGGGGAAGAGGCTGCTGCGCTGCTTCGTGCAGCTCGACAGCGTATCCACGGGGCGGTATGGCCTCATCAACGACCTCGGAGGCCGTGAGCACCAGGAAATCGCCCGTCGTATGGCGGAGCGTTTCCCTTCCGTCTTCAACCAAAAAGGGCGCGACAGCGTGGCCTGCTACTCCACCCACAAGCAGAGGGCTATCCTCTCGATGACCAATTTCGCCGCGGCTCTCGCATCGGCCTCTCCCCGGCTTCGCTTCGGCTTCGTGGCGGGAGAGATGTACTACGATTATCTGTGCCGCGAAGAGATTGCCGCTCCCGGGTTGAAAGCCGGCAGCCGCAAGGCTGACAAGGCGATGAAGGAGTTCTTCGACTTCGACGCCTTTTACGGTCGCATCTTCACTGACCCCGCCGAGGGCCGTAAGTGCATTCGCAGCAACCGTCTCATAGCGGAGACCTGCGTGACCAACGGCACCGTGGCCGCCGACCTGGGCTATCCGGAACTTATGCACTGCCTGACTCCAGAAGAGTTCGAGGTCGCCGCCAAGATATACAACGCTAAAATGTACCTCCAGCACTGCGGAAGCGCGGAGCAGGGGGAGTGGCGTATGCATATAATGGACCCTCTGGTCGAGGACTTCGTGCGCAGGGCCGATGACGCCCTCTCCGGAGGCAAACTCGCCGCCGACCTTCGCTTCAGCCACGACGTGGGGCTTATGCCCTTCTTCTCGCTCATAGGCCTGAAGGGCTACGACTCCAGAGTCACCTTCGACGAGGCTTGCAGCGTCTGGAACTCCAGCATCCTTATGCCTATGGCGGCAAACCTGCAGCTTGTCTTCTACCGCGGCGGCAGGGGCGACGTCCTCGTGCGCGTCTTGTTCAATGAGGCCGACTGGTCCATTCCCGCCCTCGGTGAAGGCCCGTTCTACCCCTGGGAGACGCTCCGGCGCTACCTCCTTTCCGTAATCAATTAATGACCAATATATGAAAAAGTTCATTTTATTTTTATTGAGCGCCCTGATGCTGTGCGGGATGAGCATTGACGCCGCGGCGGGCAAGCCCGGCAAGTTCAGACTTGTGTACTGGAATATCCAGAACGGTATGTGGGACGGACAGGATGATGATTATCAGCGCTTTACCGACTGGGTGAAGGAGCAGAAGCCCGACGTGTGCGTCTGGTGCGAGGCCCAGCCCATCTACAACAACGGCACCGCCAAGCACCAGGATGCCCTGCAGGAGTGGCGCGGCGACGAGCGCCTGATGGATATGTGGAAGCGCCTCGGCAAGCGCTACGGCCACAAGTACATCTACATCGGCGGCCACAGGGACAACTACCCGCAGGTCGTCACGTCCCGCTTTCCGCTTGAAAGCGTCGCCCGCATCACCGGCAACCCCGACACCCTCGTGTCCCACGGCGCCGGCTGGGTGCGTCTGCAGCTGGCGGACAAGCACGTCAATATCGTGACTCTCCACACCTGGCCGCAGGCTTATGGCTACAATGTGCCCACGGAGGACAGGGAGCGCAGCAAGGCGGCGTTCGAAGGCGACAAGTTCCGCCGCGTCGAGATGGAATACATCTGCCGGCATACGATAGGCACCGACCCCGACGGAGCCGAGGGCTACTGGATGATGATGGGCGACTTCAACTCCCGCTCCCGCGTCGATAACTGGGTGTATAAATACCCCGACGGCGACACCAAACTGCTCGTCCACGACTACATCCGCAGCGAGACTCCCTACATCGACATAATCAACGACCGCGACCCCCACAGCTTCTATTCTTCCACCTGGGGGCGTTCCAGGATAGATTTTGTCTATTGCACCCCTAAGCTTTCCGCCGCCGTCAAGGAGGCCCACATCCACCTCGACAGCTACACCCGCCCCGTGCGCGACGAGAAAATCAAGAACTTCTACCATCCTTCGGACCACCGTCCGATTATCGTAGATTTTGAATTGTAATTATGATTAAGAAAGTATTTCTCACTGCGGCGCTTGCCCTGTCCTGCGCCCTCGCTGCAGCCCAGGATTGGGGCGGCCGTTATATTGTGGAGTTTATGGAAGGGGAGCAGTCTGAAGCCAAAGGAGACCTGTACCTTGTGCCTCTCGGCCCCGACAGGGCAGAGTTCTACCTCTCCGTGGTGCGGAAGGACGGGGCGCAGATAATCTACGACACCGCCGACGGCCCCGTGACCCTCGAAGGGGATAGGTTCATATGGCGTTATCCGGGCCCCGATTTCGACTACACCCTTACCATTGACCTCCGTCCAGAGGCCAATGCAGGCGAGCCTATGGAGAATACAGTAAAGGTCTCTGAATCAGTGGGTGCCGGGGCTCCTCCCTACAACATCGACCTTTCTCCCGACGGCTTCTACCGCCGCGACCTGAATTATTTCGTGGCTCCCAACGGCTATATGTACCATATAGCTCCCGACGGGCAGTCCTGCAACCTGGCTTTCGGCGGCATCTACTCCGGGGTCGTGGACCTTCCTCTCAAGGTCCAGGGGCCATTCGGCAGGATGTTTCCCGTGGCAGGCATCGAGCAGGATGCTTTCACCGCTTCCCGCAATCTGACGCAGGTATCCATCGCCGGCGCGGAGCAGCGTGTGGCTCCCGGTGCGCTCAGTTTCACAGGCGTGCCTTACGACTGGGCCGCAATCGGGAAGCCCCTCTTCGCCTATCCCGACAAGAGCCGGACCCGTTTCGCAGTGCCCGGCGACACATCGCTGCAGCGTCCCGAAAACGGCTCGCAGTGGGTGGTGTTCAAGCAGAACCTTGCCCCTTGCTCGCTGAGCGGAGACAGCCGCGCCGATGAGGAGCGTCGCCTTGGCCGCGTGGACCAGGACTTCGGCAGCACCAGAGGCCTTTTCTACAATATCTTGTCGCCGGCGGAAGAAGTGAAGGCTATGTTCAAGGGCTACCAGGCCGGTGAAATCGAGGCCCTGATAGCGCCGCCGGACTTTGTGGCCTTCCATACCTTCCCTTCATTCGGCCGCTGGAAGTTCCCCGAGAGGGAGCAGGACGCCAAGGCCGCCGTGGTGCGGAAGGTAGCTGCGATGTACGGCCGCACTCCTATGTACAGCCGCAGGGCAGCGTGGCTTCGCGACGGCTCGGCCGAACTGGACATCGTGGAGTTCGAGCATAAGGGCCATCAGGCGATGGTGGTCTTCGCTTGGGTAGGTAAGGACGGAGACATCTATGCCACAGCGGCCCTGACCACTGAAATCGAATCCGAGTTCGAGGACTCCGGCGTCTGGAACGTGGATGACGAAGGCACCTACGGTATCCCCGACGTCGTGTCGATAGCCCTCGACCCCGACGGCTATGCCACTATTTTCCTCGCTAAGAATTCGCCCGAAAGCATCAACTGCTTCGCCCTGCACCAGGTCGGCGACAAGTTCGAAGTCATCGACTTCGACCAGTGGTACCGCTTCATCGATATTTAATCAGCCCCGCTCGCGGTAGAGCTGCCGCAGCCATACCGGCAGCGTGGTGCCCTGCACGAGGTCCTCGAGTTTGTCGCGTATCTCGGTATTGCGGTGGTAGATGCTGCTTTTACCGAGAATGTCCGGAAGCTCTTTCGGCCTGTAATCGGAGACGTAAAGTGCGCACACTCCGATTTCTTCCGCCGATAGGCCGCGGCCTGCGAGTACGGAAGTGAAGCCTGGGTGTGTAAGTGCACACATCAGGGCGATGGCCTCGAGCATATTCCGGCGCTCGTCGGCGAGCTTTGCGGCATCCCTGTTGCTTGGCCTGCGGCGGCTTTTGAGGCCGTAGCTTTCTAGATGCGGTTTCAGGGCGCGCAGACGGGATTGCAGCAAGTCTTCGTACTCTGGGCTGCTCTCTTTGCCGTTGGAGAGCATAGACTTTATGTAATCGTATTCGGAGCGCGCTTCCTGCAAGGACCGGTCGTATTCTGCCTTTCTCTTTCGATATCTTACGATGGCGAATGCCAGTGCCGAAAGCAGCGCTGCGATTGCCAGGGATGCCAGAATCAGCCCGCGCTTTGTCCTTTCCTTGCTTCTTTCATCTTCGAAGCGCTCTTCGAGGAACCGGACGTCGTTGTTGAAAACGGTCAGGTTGATATTCTCAACGCTGGTCTGATAATTCTTCAAGTCTGTAAGCGCCTCCTTGTAGAGACCGAGAGATTTTTCCGCCTTGGAGAGCAGGTAGTAATAATCGGCCGAGGTGAAGCTTTGGGACACTCCTGGACTCTGGATTCTGTCCAAATCTTCTTTAGCCTCCCGGTATAGCCCCAGAGCGAGTTTAGCGTGCACATTTAGAAAGGCGTCGGGAGTCCGTCCCTGCCCGGAGCAGGCCTCAAGGTATTTTCCGAACAGAATGTCCAGGGAATCTTTACAGGGCTCTGGTTTGGTCACTTCAAGCCGGAGGCGCGTACTGTAGTATTCGGCAGGAATGCCGAGTCCCTTGGATGCGAGCCAGGAAGAAAGCGTGTCGAGGCAGGCTCCGGCTTCCTCGTCTTTTTTCAGGATATGGTAGCCTCCGGCCGCATCCAAAGCGCTCCGTATGTAGAATTGCGGATTCTCCAGATTCCGGGACAATGTCATTGCCTTCAGGCTCTCCTCCAGGGCCCTGTCGTTGGCGAACTGCCTGACATACACCCGCCCTTTGGCAAAGGACAGCCGGACTTTATATTCATCAGGTACGCTCCTGCCTCGGGCTGCTTCATCTGCCTTTAGATATGAATCCATAGCCTTGTCGTATTCGCCGGCATTCTCATAGACGCGCCCTTCGTAGTATCTCGCGAGGAAGCGGTGATACTTTTCCGGCCGTCGGGAATAGTATCGCACCGCCGGGGCTATAAGCGAATCCGACTGAAGGTCGATATAATTTTTGTCAAGCGCGGCCGAGATGAGCAGGGAATACAGGGCTTTTTCCCGCGCAGTCCTGAGAGTGCCCTTGTCTATTTCGGACAGTTCCTTATATGCCCGGACCGGATCATCCTGAATGAACCCCTCAATTTCTTGCAGGGAGGCATAAGCTCCGCCACGGCAGGAGCCGGTGATTAGGGCAGCAAAGATAAGGAAAGGAAGCAAAGATTTGTGCATATAATAAGCAAGTGTCAGAAGTCCGCGTTGGCAAAACAAAAACTGTTTTCAGCTCTTGCGAATATAGTAAATATATTCCGGAAAAAACTGTCAGTCTGCCCGGATAAATGAGTCAATATGGGGCGGTGCAAGTTTTATAAACTTAACAGCTTGATAATTAGGATTTTAGCAACATAGATTTCAAACTTTATTTTGCTATGATTCGAAAAATATGAACTAAATTTGCGAAGAACCATATCAGCCTATTACAATGAAAAGAGTATTGTTATTATGTTTTTTAGCCATCTCGTTATTGAATGGTTTTACAGTGTCTGTCGCAAATAATGGAACTGTGTCGCAAACGCCCGTAGTTATAATAGTTACAACTTCCGGCGATTATGGCGGCGGTCCTCGTATCCCCGCTCAGATTCCGATTCAGGGAATGGTTATGGGTAACACAATCTATCTCGTGTTCCAATGTGACCTTGGTGACATCGATGTCGAACTCTACAAAGATGGTTCAGGTCTTGTCTGGCAGACTAGCGTGGACAGTTCCGAACTATCTGTTATGCTTCCCTTCAACGGCTCCTCCGGGGATTACACGCTTGCCTTTACTACGTCCGGAGGTGCAGTGTATGAAGGGTCGTTCAGTATTGAATAAGTTTTAGAAGTGCCGGTTGTTTTTAAAGGTTTCAGCGATGAGAAATACACATTCCCATAATTATCGATTGTTTGTTTTCTTTTTATTAGCTATTCTGCCATTTCGTCCCGTTGCATTGGCACAATCTGTACAGTCAGGTATCGGTTCGGCTTTGGAGTCGATGTTTGAGAATATGGATTTGAGCTCTAGTCGTGTTCCAACTGGATATCTGCTGGACCGTGCGGTTGAATTTACTGATATCAGTTTGTATAATGGCGCTTCCCTGACCGCGGATAACTATTCAGATATTACTATTTACCGTAACGCTGTTTTTGCGATGAATTCAGCTAGGGTGAATCCTGCAGCAGCTGCTTATGACGCAGACTTGGTGACGGATAGTCTTGCCGATACAAGTGCCGTGAATCTGGGCATTGCATTGTTTAACTACAACTATATAGTGTCAAATGCACTTACGGACAACCTGATAAGTTATCAGAATGGAAAAGTCTATGACGTGATTTCTGGAGGAGTATTGCTTAACCCCTTCTCAACGTCGAGATTGTTTATTTTTGCGCCAAGCCGTCCATTGATCACAGGCACTCAAGTCCGGTACAAGTTTTCACTGTCCAACATTGTTGGTAACTTGTCTCCGACCCTGATTGAATTTGATGCGGGTAATGGTTCTGGTTATCAGACAATAGGCAACACATTTGACAGTGTAATATCATATTCGTCGGTCGGGGAGAAAGAACTCAAGATGCGAGTCACGCTGTCCGGCGGTATAACGCTTGAGGCGCATTCGAAAATAGAACTTCTTTCGCCGCCAATAGCAACTGCTTCCTCATTTCCTGCGGTAACGCCAACCGGTACATTCACCAAAACCTATAATAATGTTTCAGCAAGAGTAACGTATGTTGCGAGGGAAAGCGGTTCGATAAAGAAGCCGTTAATATTCGTAGAGGGATTTGATATTGATTGGATCAAGTTTTTCGCATATGTAGGAGAGTACTATGTGCAGAATTATTACAAGTTACTGTTTTCAAGTGAATTTGATAATCTATTCTTTAGTGCTCTTGACGGTGTAATAACACAAGTGGAAAATAGTTCTGACTTCGATGATTTTTACGAATTTTATTATCACACTTCATCTGTCCGGGGCTTTTATGATATTTTTTATGTGGATTGGAATAATCACGAAGCAGATATACGCGATAATGCGCAACTATTGGTAATGATATTGGATGAAATCAATGGGATGAAAGATACATCAGCAGGGAGGAATACTGTTGTCGGACACAGTATGGGAGGATTAATCGCAAGATACGCTTTACGTACTATGGAGACCCAGGGGCACTCTCATCAAACCGATTACTATGTTTCGTTAGATGCGCCGCACCTGGGCGTCAATGTCCCGCTTGGGATTCAATATGCTTTGACAGATTTAATTGAAGTTTTATCTGATGGGTATCACGATACAGCCAGGCACTTGTTTAATCCACTTCTAACTCGCTTGTATGAAGTCTTGAGAAGCGAGTCTGCTACACAAATGATGTATTATTACGTTTCTCATACTGGTGTGACCTACTTAGATCACTATCTATGGCAGACTGAATTGAGCAACTTGGGCTTTCCTCAGGGAGATTTTGGCTACCCTATTGAGAATTATTCAATTGTAAACGGAGGCTATTATTCTGAAATACTATCACCTGAACTATTGTCGCTTACATCTGCATTTGGAGGTGAGATTCCTTCAGGATCTAACGCTTGGACCTATATTCTGTGCTATTTGATGGAGGCTATGAACTTAAATATAACTTTGGAGGTCTATAGAGATTCTGCCCCAGGCTCTCAAATATCATCATTTAATTGCTCGTATAGAAAAAGATTAGGGTGGTTGCCATTATTATATTGGAATTATGATGGTTTTTATTCAGCAACGCACTATTCTCCGTCCTTCTCCAAAAGGCTGGATTATGTTTGTAATAGTTCTTTATACGCGAAGACAAATATTACAGATTCGTTACTCTCATATAATGCTCCAGTATTTTTTGTCCCTACGGCCAGTGCAATTGCTGTGGATGATTACAACAAAAACTTCTACCTAGATTCTAATCTTCCTGAACCTAAAACTGAAACGCCATTCGATTCTTATACGTTATGTGATACTGCAGGATTACATATCCATAAGGGAAAGAAATATTATGAATGGATTAAAGCAGAATCGTCCATAAAGATGTCAACGGTTTCCGGCCGTGAGGCATTAGTACAAAATGGAGAGCAATTTGCTGTTAATGACAGTTCTGTTTTCGTAAGCCCGAGTTGGTCCACATCTGATCCGACCATCGCCACAATCAGCAGCAGCGGGGTTTTGTCTACTCACGGCTCGGGCCTGGTGACTGTCAAGTATTCGAGTAAAAGCACGGGCCAGAAACATATAAAAACGAAGAAAGTGTTAGTGGGAGGCATCCCGTCTGATTTCCATCTTTCTTATGTTAAATCCGGAAATAATTATACTTTCACGGCATCTTGTAGTGATTCGTCTGTTAACTCTTTTCTTGAGGAATGTGCGACATCTGGAAAGCTGGATATAATGTGGGGCGTAAAAGTCGGTACAAATCCCATCCAATGGTATAGAAGAAACACTCTTTCATTTTCTACAGTGATAACAATGACGACCAATGTGTATTTCAAGCTTGTGGATCCCGTAAATAACGACCAGTATGTTGAACTGCATTCCAGAGTTTTCGGGCAATTATTATTAGATAATTATGATCCCAAGATGATTTATACGATGTATGGCAATGCCTATATGTACTATAGCGCGATTGAAGATTCAGGTTTTTTTGAGCCATACTTTTTTGTGTGGGATAAGCCGTTCGCTCCGTACTCTCCATCCCCGGACCGTATAATCATAAATGGTAATATTATTATGAGGTCGGTTACTATGACGGGGACTGTAAATGGCGCTTCAAAGACGGTTTATTGTTTTAAGATATTGGATAATTCATATATTCAGTCTGTCATATCAAATATTAACAGCTACCCCGACCATACGGCTATTATATCGGGAATGATATGTAATGGCAATACTTGGTTGGATGACTTTACTCTTACAATAACCAAAGGATATCCTCCTCTCAATTTGTAATACAAATCAAAACAAAGAGAGTATGAAAAGAAAGTTTATTACTACGCTTTTATTAATATCAATCTGTTCTTGTTCGCAGTTGAAAGAAGTCCTGCAGGAGCCTGAATCAATCCCGGAGCAGCTGGGTGTCGCTACCAAAGCAGAAGCGGAGGCGCCCTTTGTATCGGAAGAAATGAGGCTGCACTTTGTTCAGTCGAGCCATATAGCTATGCTTATTGACGGGGTCGCTTTAATTGACAGTATGTATGTTCAGACGATGGCTGATGAAGATATGAAGAGTTTGGGTGTCACTGAAGAGGAAAAGTCATTCAGCGATGCTTATGTCGCGGTCTTGAATGAATTAAAGTCCCCAAAGCATTAGGCCAGAATAGAAAAAGAATTATATTTGTGAATATGAGACAATACTTCGTTAAAAATTTAAAAACTATATAATTTTCAATTCATTACAACAACAATAGCCCGTTTCGGGGTGCCAGAGACACCCGCTGAACGACCGT
>ONLD01000014.1:94770-100886 GCA_900318565.1 uncultured Bacteroidales bacterium | reverse complement strand
GCTTCCGACGTGGAGGCCCTCGACCTTCATTTCTCCTTCATAAAGTTCAACCGCAACAAGGTGGATTACGAGCACAAGACGGTGACGAGCCGCTTCCTCTGGGCCAAATCTACCGCCGCCTATCGTGAGGGCTACGGCGTCACGCTGCTGCGCGGCAAGGACCGTGAGGCGTTCCTCACGCAGGAGTATCCGCTGCCTGCCGATACACTGCGGCCGGAAGCTCTGCCGGCGGGCGACCCTGTGACCGTTGCCGGCCTGGAACCGATAGCCAGGGCGCTGGTGGACGAGAGGGCCTACAACGGTACGCCGTTCGCATTCGTGGTGCTGCACAAGGGCGCGGTCGTGGCTCAGCGCTACCGGCAGGGTATCACGCCCGGGACGCAGCTGCTCAGCTGGAGTATGGCCAAGAGCTTCACCAACGCGATTGCAGGCATTATGGCCGGCGACTCCCTGGTCAGCGTCTGCGCGCCGCTGGATATTCCCGAGTGGCAGGGAGACGGGCGCCGGGACATCACCCTTAAGGACCTTATGCAGATGCAGAGCGGCCTGGAGTGGAACGAGGACTACGGCAACCGGTCCGACGTGAACCTTATGCTCCACCGCGAGACGGATATGGGCCTCTTTGCGCTGTCGAAGCCGCTTGAATATGAACCTGGCACGCACTGGTACTACTCCAGCGGCAGCACCAACATCGTGATGCGTTACCTGCGGGGGAAGTTCGCCTCCGACGGAGAGTTCCTTTCGTATCTGCGGGACAGGCTGTTCACCCCGCTCGGCATCGTCAGCCCCACGTTCGAGCCGGATATGAGCGGCACGCCGGTGGGCTCGTCATATCTTTATGTCACGGCGCGCGATTTCGCCCGCTTCGGCCAGCTCTTCCTTGATGACGGCTGCGTCGGCGGCCGCAGGATTCTGCCCGAAGGGTGGGTGGAGTGGACCACGGCCCCGGCGTCCGACAGCAAGGGCGGCTACGGCGCGTTCTTCTGGCTTAACCGGAATAAAGCGTGCCCGGATGCTCCCGAAGATATGTTTTCGTGTCAGGGGCACGACGGGCAGGCGATTTATATCATCCCGTCGAAGGACCTTGTGGTCGTGGTGCTCGGCTATTCGCCCAAGCCCGACCGGGTCGTGGACTTCAACCGCTTGCTGAAGGACGTCATCAGCGCAGTGGAATAGGGGGCGCGCTTGGCCGGAATACCGTGGGCTTAGCCCTCGGGCCTAGGATTGGCGTTTTCCGGCCCGAACTGTGGTTTTCGTGTGCCCTCGGGCCCGAGATTGGCATTTTCCGGCCCGAACTGTGGTTTTCGTGTGCTTGCGGGCCCAGGATTGGCATTTCCGGGCCAGGATCGTGATAAGGCGAGGGATTTTCAGTATATTTGCGAGGTAATCTTAATAATATGATACTTACTACAACTCCGTCCATTGAAGGACGCACTATCGCCGAGTACAAAGGCGTCGTTTTCGGAGAAGTTGTCTCCGGCGTGGATTTTATCCGGGATTTCAAGGCCAGCATCCGTAATATTATCGGCGGACGCTCCGGCTCCTATGAAGACGAGTTGGTCAAGGCCCGCAATCAGGCGATGGAAGAGATGTCTTCCCGCGCATATCAGCTCGGGGCCGATGCCGTGGTCGGAATCGACATCGATTACGAAGTGCTCGGCGAGGGCGGCGGAATGCTGATGGTCACTGCCTCCGGAACAGCCGTGAAGCTTGCCTGACGCTATGAGCAGATTCCAGAGGCTGCTTCTTATTGTCCTCGTCCTGTGCTTCGCCACCCCCGGCTGCGGTACGCAGAAGAGGGCGGCCTCGGCGCCGACAATCGAGATGATCCAAAAACGGGGGATACTTCTTGTCGGGACGACGGGAGATTATCGCCCGCTGAGCTACAAGGAGCCAGGGACCGGTGAGTATTGGGGTTTCGGAATAGACGTGGCAGGCGTAATCGCAGACAGGTTGGGCGTAAGCGTCAGCTATGTCCCGACTTCCTGGCCCACGCTTTCCGCCGATGTCCAGAATCCGGAATTGTTTGACTTCGCCATAGGCGGAATCACGATTACTGATGCCCGGCTGGAGACTATGGATATGTCCGAGGGCTATCTGTGCAACGGCAAGACCATCCTTTGCCGTAAGGAGGAGGCCGGACGATACCGGAGCCTTGAGGACATCAACAGGCCTGAGGTGCGGGTTATGGTCAACCCCGGCGGTCTCAATGAGAAATTCGCCCGGGAGAGGCTGCCCGAGTGCAGCCTGATAGTCTTCGACAAGAACGAGGAGATTCCCGGCAAGGTCGCGGCAGGGGAGGCCGATGTGATGATTACGGAAATCACGGAGGCGCCCTGGTATGTGCGTAACGACTCCCGGCTGGCGGCGCCGCTCCTCGAACAGCCCTTCACCCGCGGCCAGATCGGCGTCTTGATGCGTAAGGGAAAAGAAGATCTCCTGAAGCAGGTCAACAAGACGCTCCAGGAGATGAAATCAGACGGCTCGCTTAAGAGCCTCCACGAAAAATACGGCTTGATTTACGGCTACTGACCCTGGCGGCCGAACCACTCAAGGGACTTCCGGCAGAGCTCGGAGACGGCCGGCCAGTTGCCTTCGGCGATAACCTCCTTGGGGAAAAGCTTCGAACCCATACCCACGGCGGTGACGCCGCTCTTCGCCCAGGCGGAGAGATTCTCTTGCGTGGGCTCGACTGCTCCCGTACACATAATCATAGCCCAGGGCAGGGGGGCGAGGATATTCTTCACGAACGCCGGGCCGCCCACGGTGCCGGCCGGGAACACCTTGACAAGGTCGCATCCCAGCTCCTGCGCGCGCACGATTTCGCTGACGGTGCCGCAGCCGGGGGAGTAGGGGACTCCGCGGCGGTTGCAAAGCGGCACGACCTCCTCCACGAGGCAGGGCGACACGATGAAATCGGCACCCATCTGGATATAGAGCGCTGCGGTGGGGGCGTCAAGTATGGTGCCGGCGCCAAGGGCCATCTCGGGGCACTCGGCACGCACGAATGAAATCAGGGCCTCGAAGACTTTGTGGGCTCCGTCGCCGCGGTTGGTGAATTCGAAGGCGCGTATGCCGCCGTCGTAGCAGGCCTTGACGACCTTCTTGGTCAGTTCGATGTCTTTATTGTAGAACACGGGCACTATGCCGGTGCCGCGGATGATACTGAGGGTATCGATTTTCTTGAATTTGCTCATAGATTCTTCACTTCTTTAGCGGGAGACGCGGCCGGAGCCGCCGCCGTTGATGAGTCCTTCGACTTCGGACACGCTGACGCGGTTGTAGTCGCCGATGATGGTGTGCTTGAGGGCGGATGCCGCAGCTGCGAATTCGATGGCCTGCTGGTCGGTGTCGTAGGCGAGGAGGCCGTACAGGAGGCCGCCCATAAAGGAATCGCCGCCGCCCACGCGGTCCACGATGTGGGTTATGTCGTAACGGCGGCTCTGCCAGAGAGTCTTGCCGTCGTAGAGCACGCCGCCCCAGGTGTTGTGGTTGGCGTTGATGCTGCCGCGCAGGGTCACGGCCACTTTCTTGCAGCGCGGGAACCTTTCCATAAGCTGCCTGCACACGCTCTCGAAGCGGGTCTGGTCGATTTCTCCGCCGGTCTTTTCGGCGTCGAATCCTTCGGGCTTGATGCCGAATTCCTTCTCGGCGTCTTCTTCGTTGCCGAGAATCAGGTCGCAGCCTTCCACGAGGGCGGGCATAACCTCGGAAGCGCTCTTGCCGTATTTCCAGAGCTTCTTGCGGTAGTTGAGGTCGCAGCTGACCTTGACGCCCATCTCGTTAGCCACCTTTATGGCTTCCAGGCAGGCATCGGCCGCGCCCTGGCTGAGGGCGGGGGTAATGCCGGTCCAGTGGAACCAGTCGGCGCCCTGAAGCACCTTGCGCCAGTCCACCATACCGGGCTTGATTTCGGAAATCGCGGAATTCGCGCGGTCATACACGACCTTGCTTCCACGGGCCACGGCGCCGGTCTCAAGGTAATAAATACCCACGCGGTCGCCGCCATAGACTATATCGTCCACTCCGACGCCGAGACCGCGGAGCTCGGCCACGCACATTGCGGCGATGTCGTTCTGGGGGAGGCGGGTCACGAAACTCGTATCCACGCCGTAGTTGGCGAGGGACACTGCCACATTGGCTTCACCGCCGCCGAAGGTGGCGTCGAACTGACGGGCCTGGGAGAACCGGAGATATCCCGGTGTGGAGAGGCGAAGCATCACTTCGCCGAAGGTAACTACTTTTGCCATATCTGTATTGTTGATAATGCAAATATACAGAATATTTTCGGTTTTCCGTGCACGGTAACGGAAAAATGACTATATTTGTCTCGAACGATAGCTCAACCACTTGATTTATGACAAATATTTTCTCTCTCGAAGGCAAGAACGCCTGGGTCACCGGAGCCGCATACGGCATAGGTTTCGCCATCGCCAAGGCCTTTGTGCAGGCCGGAGCCCGCACCATCATTTTCAACACCTCCAACGAAGCCTCGATGCTCAAAGGCCTTGAGGCCTATAAGGAAGCCGGCATCACCAACGTCCGCGGCTATGTGTGCGACGTGACAGACGAGAAGGCCGTCGCTGCCCTTGTGGAGCGCATCCACGAGGAAGTGGGGCAGATTGACATCCTGGTCAACAACGCCGGCATAATCAAGCGCATACCTATGCACGAAATGAGCCGCGCCGATTTCCAGAGGGTCATAGACGTGGACCTTGTGGGTCCGTACATCTGCTCGGCCGCCGTGGTGCCCGAAATGATGGAGCGCAGGGAAGGGAAGATCATCAACATCTGCTCTATGATGAGCGAGCTGGGCCGCGAGACCGTAAGCGCCTACGCAGCTGCAAAGGGCGGCCTCAAGATGCTGACGCGCAATATCTGCTCGGAGTATGGCGGGTACAACATCCAGTGCAACGCCATAGGTCCCGGCTACATCGCCACGCCCCAGACCGCGCCGCTTCGCGAGAGGCAGCCGGACGGCAGCCGCCATCCTTTCGACAGCTTCATCTGCGCCAAGACTCCTGCCGGACGCTGGCTGGAGCCCGACGAGCTCGCCGGCCCCGCAGTGTTCCTCGCCAGCAAGGCTTCAGACGCCGTCAACGGCCATATCCTCTATGTGGACGGCGGCATCCTCGCCTACATAGGCAAGCAGCCCAAATAGCGTATGGAGCAGGTATTCAGCTACATAATCGGCCTGGGGGCGGCGGTTATGATGCCCGTCCTCTTTACGATTCTCGGACTCTGCATAGGCATCAAGTTCGGTAAGGCCCTCAAGAGCGGACTGCTCGTGGGCGTCGGCTTCGTGGGCCTCAGCGTCGTGACGGCCCTGCTGACTTCGAGCCTCGGCGGGCCGCTGAAGAGCGTGACCGAAATCTACGGCCTCAATCTCGGCATCTTCGATATGGGATGGCCTGCAGCCGCTTCGGTGGCCTACAACACCACCGTCGGCGCGTTTATCATCCCCGTGTGCCTCGGCATCAACATCCTCCTGCTGCTCGTCAAAGCGACCAACACCATCAACATCGACCTCTGGAACTACTGGCACTACGCCTTCATCGGCGCCGTGGTGTATTTCGCCACCGAAAGCATCTGGTGGGGCTTCTTCGCCGCCGTGATATGCTTCGTCATAACCCTGGTGCTGGCTGACCTTACGACGAAAAAGTTCCAGTCCTACTACAAGGACCTTGACGGCATCTCCATCCCGCAGCCGTTCTGCCAGGGCTTCGTGCCTTTCGCCGAGGGCGTCAACTGGTGCCTGGACAAGATTCCGGGTTTCAGCAAACTGGACATCGACGCCGAGGGGATGAAGAAGAAATTCGGCATACTCGGGGAGCCTCTGTTCCTGGGCGTGCTCGTGGGCATACTGATAGGCTGCCTGTCGTGCCGCAGCTGGGACGAACTGGTCGCCGGCATTCCTATGATACTCGGGCTCGGCATCAAGATGGGCGCCGTGATGGAGCTTATTCCGCGCATCACATCGCTCTTTATCGAAGGCCTCAAGCCCATCGCCGAGGCGACCAAGGACCTGGTGTCCCGCAAGTTCAAGAATTCCGCCGGCATCAACATCGGTATGAGCCCGGCCCTCGTCATAGGGCATCCGACCACCCTCGTGGTCT
>ONLD01000014.1:56677-94760 GCA_900318565.1 uncultured Bacteroidales bacterium | reverse complement strand
CCTCATCCCCGTGACCCTGCTGCTCTCCGTGGTGCTTCCCGGCAATGAGTTCCTGCCCCTGGCCTCGCTCGCAGGTATGTTCTACGTGTTCCCGGCCGTGCTGCCCATAACCAAGGGCAACGTGGTCAAGACCTTCATCGTGGGACTCGTGGCCCTTGTGGTCGGCCTGTATTTCGTGACCGACCTCGCGCCCTGGTTCACTCTCGCGGCCCAGGACGTTCACGCCCGCACCGGAGACGCCGCAGTGGCGATTCCCGAGGGCTTCCAGGGCGGCAGCCTGGACTTCGCGTCCAGCATCTTCTCCTGGGTCATATTCCACCTGGTCCACGACTTCAAGTGGATAGGCAGCGGCATCCTTGTTGCAGGCACTACCGTGATGGCGGTCATCAACCGCCGCCGCATCATCAAAGCATCCTTTGAAAACAAATAAAAATGAAGAGATTAACCATAATGGCAGCTATGCTGCTCGCAAGCATTGCAATGAACGCACAGACCAAGTACACCATCCAGACCGCCTGCCATCCCGAGGATGTCAAGCACTATGACACCGAGACCCTCCGTGCCCGCTTTATGATGAGCGAGGTGATGGTACCGGATGAAATCAGGCTCACTTATTCGCTTTACGACCGCTTTATTTTCGGCGGCGCCGTGCCCGCGACAAAGCCCCTGAAGCTCGAGACCATCGACCCTCTTAAAGCTCCTTACTTCCTGTATTCCAGGGAACTGGGCGTCATCAACATCGGCGGCGAGGGTATCGTCAGCGTCGATGGAAAGGAGTACACCCTCAAGTTCAAGGACGCTCTCTATGTGGGCAGGGGGGGCGAGAACGTGGAGTTCCGCAGCAAGGACCCCAAGTGCCCCGCCAAGTTCTACATCAATTCCGCCACGGCCCACAAAGCCTACAAGACCCAGCTCATCACCATTGACGGCCGCAAGGGCTCCATCAAGGCCAATTCCTTCGCCGCCGGCAAGATGGAAGACAGCAACGACCGCGTCATCAACCAGCTCATCGTCGGCAACGTGCTCCAGGAGGGACCCTGCCAGCTGCAGATGGGCCTGACCGAGCTGAAGCCCGGCAGCGTGTGGAACACTATGCCCGCCCACACGCATTCCCGCCGCATCGAGGCCTACTTCTATTTCAATGTGACTGAGGGCAATATGATATGCCACCTGATGGGCGAGCCCAAACAGGAAAGGCTCATATGGCTTGCCAATGAGCAGGCCGTTATGAGCCCTGAATGGAGTATCCACGCCGCCGCGGGTACCTCGAACTATATGTTTATCTGGGGTATGGCAGGTGAGAACCTGGACTACGGCGATATGGACAAGCTGCCCTACACCGAAATGCGGTAAATCACCATCCCAGGACCGCCTGCTTGCTGCTGTAAGAAGCTGCTTCTTCGGCCGTGAGCAGGCGGCCTTGCGTACTGCGCTGGGCAGTGGAGGCGCCTGTGGTGCCGAACTCTTTCCAGCCTGAAACGGCGCTCGGCGATGCCGGATTCGGCGCCGGGTTGCTGAACCAGCCGGCAGGAGCGATGGCGGAGGACATCTTGCAATTGACGTAGGTCACGTTGTCCCATTTGCTGCTGTCGCCGCCGCTGCGGGCGAGATACACGCTTCCGTCTTTGACGCCGCTCTCTGCGGTCAGGGTGCAGCCAAGGAACACGAATCCCTTGTCTGCCGCGTTGTTGATGCGGGCCTGCACGATGTAGCCGCCGGCGCGGGAGCGGATTTCACAGTTCTCGAAAAGACACGCTTCCGGATAGCCCCAGATGAAGTCCACGTGTCCCGCGATGAGGGAATCGTGCACCCACACTTTGCCCTTGCAGAGGAAAGTGTCCTGCCAGGAGAGCAGGTCGCAGTCTCCGATGGTGAGGCGCTTGCCGTCGGCATTGAAGTAGATTGTCTCGGCCTGGCCTTTGTGGCTGGGAATGGAATAAGTGTTTTCGATGGTAAGTCCCTCTATGACAAGATTGTCGCAGCTCTCGACAAGGAAGAGGCAACGCCCGCCGGACTTGCCGATGGAGGCGCCCGCACGCGGCTTCGAACTTAGCGAAGCGCCGGAGCCGGTCTCGTAGCTGTCGTTGTTGGGGTAGGCGATGACCGTGCCCTCGCGGGAAGCCCCTTTCAGCGTCACGTTGTTCTTGTTGCGGAGGAAAAGCAGTTCCCGGTAAGTCCCGTTTGCGATTTCAATGGTCACGGGCGCGTCTTTCTTGATCTTGGCGGATACATAGCTCAATGCGCCCTGTACTGTGCAGAAGTCGGCGGAACCGTCAGCGGCTACCCGTATGGTCGCTTCGTCGGCCGGAGCGGCCTTGGTCGTGAAACTTATGTCCTCCGCCGGCATACCGGCCACGGCATCGTCGATCTTAACCGTGTAGGCGGCGCCGAAATCAAGAGCCTCGTTGTGTAGTTTTATCTCGAGCGTGTTGCCGTTGATGCGCAGGGGAGTGTAGTGCACCGCTCTGTAGTTGGAGCTGTGCAGCGCGTCCATAAAGCTGTTGAAGACGTAATCGTTGCCGATGGCTATCTTGCCGTTGTCGGCGTCGGCTCCCTTGGGAATCATAGTGCCGTCGGGAAGCAGGTCCACGGTGGCGATGTCGGAGAGGTCTATCCTGTCCACCTCGCTGCCTTTGGAGTCGAGGACGCGTATCAGGCCCGACTTGCCCAGCACCGGAGTGCCGGAATACCCCACGACTATCGGAGCGTCCGTGCACTGGACTTTCCCGCCGGGCTGCGGCTCGGGGGCCGGGGCTTTCTGCGTCGAGGCGCCGAGGTTGCTCCACACCGACATCCCTGCGGCCGAGACGGCACGCACTGAGAAGGTGTACTCGGTCCCGGCTTCCAGGCCTGGAATGGTCACGGAGGTCTGCGGGACAGACCCTTCAGCCGCTGCGGTGACGCCCTTGACGAGACGCCACTTGTAGCTGTCCGCGCCGGCCGAGGCGTTCCAGCTGAAACTCAGGGAGGTCTGCTCCGCGCCTGTGAGCACCAGGCCCGTCGGCGTCGCGGGGGCAGCGTCGGGAGTGGTAGTATCGGTCCCGGACGTGCCGCCGCAGGCCGCCAGGCCCAGTGCCGCAGTAAGCGTGATTGCTACTGAAAAAAGCCGCTTCATTTTAAATCTCCACGGGTTTGTACTTGGGCACGAGGCTCTTCATAATGCTCCAGGCAATCAGGTAAGCCAGACCGCAGAAGCAGAACATAATGAAGTAGCCCGCGGGCTTGCCTTCGAATCCGAAGAAACTGAAGGCGGCGCCCTGTGCTTCGGCGTAGGTGAAGAGCTTGCCGGCGACTTTCTGGATAATCATAGAGCCGATGCCGCCTGCCATTGCGCCGATGCCTGTGATGGAGGCCACGGTGCTCTTGGGGAACATATCACCCACGGTGGAGAAGATGTTGGCGCTCCAGGCCTGATGCCCTGCGCCGGCGATGCCGATGAGGATTGCCGGCCACCAGGGGCTCATAGCTCCCAGAGGCTGCGCGGCAAGGGCCACCAGCGGGAAGAATGCGAAGATGAGCATCGCGAGCATACGGCCGTTGTAGGGGTGCATACCTTTCTTGTCCACGAACACGCGCGGCAGGTATCCTCCGAAGATGGAAATAACCGTCACGATGGCGTAGAGCGTGAAGATAAGGCCCTGCCCGAGAGGCGAGCTGGCGGGGGCGTTGAACTGGTCCTGGAAATAGGCAGGAGCCCAGAACAGGAAGAACCACCACACGCCGTCGGTGAAGAACTTGCCGAAGATGAAGCTCCAGGTCTGCCTGTAGCGGAAGCACTGCATAAACGGAATGCTCTTCTCGGAAGCGCTTGCCGCCTTCTCTGCTGCCTCCGCCGCGTCATCCTGGTGGATGTACTCGAGTTCGGCTTCGTTGACCTTCTTGCTCTTCTCCGGCTTGTCGTACATAATCTGCCAGAGGAACATCCAGATGAATCCCAGGCCGCCGATGATGATGAATGCCCACTCCCAGCCGAGGTTCTTGGCCAGCGGCGGTATGAGCAACGGAGCGGCGAGGGCGCCCACGGAAGCTCCTGCGTTGAAGATGGAAGTGGCGAATGCACGGTCCTTCTTCGGGAAGTATTCGGCCGTGGTCTTGATGGCTGCGGGGAAGTTGCCCGACTCGCCGAGCGCAAGGATGCCGCGGCACAGCAGGAAGAGGTACACCGAGGTCGTGGAAATGGCCAGCGCCACGTTGGATCCGGCTTCGACGGCCCTGAGGGCCTCCACGCTGTCCACGCCGTCCACGAACCAGGTCGTGGCGATGCCGCAGCCGGCGTGCATCACGGCGCCCAGAGACCACACTCCGATGGCGATGAGGTAGCCTTTCTTCGTGCCCATCCAGTCCACGAACTTGCCCGCGAACAGGCAGGCGATGGCGTAGAAGATGGAGAAGAGGGAAGTGATGGTGCCGTAGTCGTTGTCCGTCCAGTGGAACTCGGGAGCGATGAACTCCTTGTAGGTCAGGGACAGTACCTGACGGTCAAGGTAGTTCACCGTGGTGGCGATAAACAGCAGGCTGCATATCCACCACCGCCAGTTGGTCATTAATTTTTTCTGTGTACTCATTGCCGCTTAGATAATAGCCCTTACTGCTGCGCGCATACCTTCCATATAGATGAGAGCGAGCGCCTTGGAAAGGAGCCTCTGCAGGCCGGGAATGGCCCTGAGGTCCTCGCCCCAGATGAATTCGGCTCCGAGCACTCCGTCGGCGACCTTTGCCGGGTCGTCCGTGGCCCAGAGGTTCTGGAGGAGTTCGATGATCTTAGGATCGTCGTTGGGCACGATTTCGTCTTCGCCCCTCTTGCCTCCCTTGTAGTAGGTGATGATGCCGGCGAGGCCGAGCACCAGGCCGACGGGCAGTTCGCCCTTGCGCTCCAGGTAGGTCTTGAGGCCGGGGAGGTCGCGGGTCTTGAACTTGGGGAAGGAGTTGAGCATAATGGAAGTCACGAAATGCTTCACGTAAGGATTGCGGAAGCGCTCCATCACGTCGTCCGCAAACTTGAGAAGCTCCTCTTTCGGCAGGTTGAGGGTCGGAAGAAGCTCATCGTACATCACTTTGTGGACGAATTTGCCGATTTCGGGGTCTTCGCAGCATTCCTTGACGGTATTGAGGCCGCTGAGGTAGCCGACGGGGCTCAGCACGGTGTGGGGACCGTTGAGAAGGGTGACCTTGCGCTCGTGGTAAGGAGCTTCGGAAGGCACGAACAGCACGTTGAGACCGGCCTTGTCGGCAGGGAATTCAGCTGCGACTTCCTTGGGAGCTTCGATTACCCAGAGGTGGAAAATCTCGGCCTTGTCCAGGAGATTGTCCTGGTAGCCCACCCTTTCGCAGAGCTGGGCCGCGGTGTCGCGGGGATATCCCGGGACGATGCGGTCCACCAGGGTGCTGTACACGCCGCAGCTTTCCTCGAACCACTTGCTGAATCCTTCGGGGAGTTTCCAAAGGTCGATGTACTGGCGGATGCACTCCTTGAGGTGCTTGCCGTTTTCGAAAATCAGCTCGCAAGGGAAGATGATAAGGCCCTTGGAAGGGTCGCCCTTGAAATGCTCCCAGCGGTGATAAAGCAGCTGGGTGAGCTTGCCGGGATAGGAAGAGGCGGGGGCGTCGTCGAGCTTGCAGGCCGGGTCGAATGCGATGCCGGCCTCGGTGGTGTTGGAAATCACGAAGCGGATTTCGTCCTGCTCGGCGAGTTTCAGGTAGGCCTGGAAGTCCTCGTAGGGATTGATGCCGCGGGAAATCACGTCAATCAGATCGACGCTGTCCACGCTTTCTCCGTTCTGGAGACCCTGGAGGTTGAGATGGTACAGGCCGTCCTGCTCATTGAGCCAGCTGACCATACCCTTTTCGATGGGCTGGACCACGACGACGGAGCCGCCGAAATCGGTCTTCTGGTTGGTCTTCCAGATAATCCACTCAATAAATGCGCGAAGGAAGTTACCTTCGCCGAACTGGATTACTTTTTCAGTGTAGCTTTTCGCCTGCGGGGCTGTTGTGCGGTTTAATCTTTCCATAAACTTTATAATAAATTAATTTTCAGTAACTTTTACGAGTATGATGGCCTGTTCGTCAGACTTCTGCTTGATGGTGTAGCTGATACCCTTTTCGAGGGTGATGACACCGGAGTCGCTGTAATTGTCGTAGGCTGTTTCGAAGACCTGAGGCTCTCCGGCGGACGGGACAAGCTGCATTTTTGCACCTGTGGCGCCGGACTTCCGGCGTGCGAAGAAGAACTGCACCGTGGTGGTTTTGCTTGAGGACGTGGTGAAGCTCACGCTGCCCTTGCTGTCCATCTTCAGACCGTAAGCGTATTCGGTTCCGCCTATGGTGAAACTCCCGCTGTAGTCTTTGCTGAAATCGGCTATGCTTGTGCTGTAGCTGAAGTAGCTGCCGCTTGCGGCAATTGACTTGTCGGCTTTGACATACAGCGAATAGGTACCGTCTCCTGAAGGTTCGTCTCCGGGTTCATCGCCTGTGGCGGGATCGGTGGGGTTGTCGTCCGTGCCGTTGTACTCCGTGATGCCGCCGTTGTTGACGGCTACGGGAGCTTCGGCCCAACCGAGTTTGCCGTAGCCGGCACCTGCCTTGACGACCTCGGGTACGTTAGCGGCCGGGGTGACGACATAGCTGTATGAGGGCTTGAAGTCGGCATAGGTGAGGGGAGTTGAAAGCGTCTCGCCGTTGTAGGACTTGTACTTGAGGTTGGTCAGAGGATACGGTTCCTTGGCCTTGGCGGGCCGGTTGACGAGTATGTCTTCACCTGCGAACAGATAACCTGCCACGCTGCCGGTGAGGTTGGACTCATTGTTCTCCTTGGCCGGATAAGAGCAGATGTCGGTAGGCAGCTGCACGCCGTCGAAGTAGTTGTACTCCACAAGCACTTTGGCTCCGTATGCGCTTCCTACGCCGTAGGTGGTGCAGCCGTCATACAGGTTGTTGTACACGTGGGCGCGGCCGAAGCGCACGCGCGGGTGGCGGGAGCTCGAACCGTCGAACCAGTTGTGATGGAAGGTCGCGGTAATCTGAGTATCGGAGCTCTGGTTGTTGGAATGGCCCACCAGGCAGCTCTTCTGGGTCTTGATGTAACGGCACCAGCTGACGGTGACGCCATTGCTTCCGTGGGTGACGTCGGTGCTGCCGTCCTCGTAGTCCTTGGTCTGGTTGAGGGACGTGAAGGTGCAGTGGTCAACCCATACTCCCTCGCTTTCCTGCATAGAGACGGCGTCTGTGCCGTTGTTTGCCTTGGGCTGCTGGAAGTTGATGTTACGGATGACGATGTTGCTGGAGCGTACGAGGAAAAGACCGATACGGTCCATCACGAAGCCGTCGGTGCCGAAGAAGCTCAGGTTGCTGACTTCCTTGACGTCAAACCAGGGATGAGCCTCGCTGAAGTCGCGGCCGTCGGAGGGACCGAAGGTTCCGCTGAGCCAGATGATGACGGGACTGTGGTCTCCCTTCTTCTCACTCTTGGCGCGTGCGAGCAGCCAGGTCTGGAGTGCCTTGCCGTTGTCGAAGTGGAGGATGTTGTTTTGGCTTGCACCCTCCCCGCCGGTGACTCCGGCAGCCTCGGCGTAACCGTACATCTTGTCGGGATCCACGGTAGCCGTAGCGGGCTTCTCGGACTCGGGAATGGTGAGCTCGCCGCCTTCGCCAGTGGGGTCGGTAGAAGGATCGTCGGGATTGTCAGGGTCGACAGGCTTGATGCTCTTGCCGGCCTCGAACTTGATGGTGTAGAACCTTGCGCCGCCGGTGCCGTAGATATAGACGTCTCCGGCCACGACGTTGAAGCAGCAGTTCTTGGGACTCTTCGAGTTCACGCTTCCCTCGATCCGCTGCTCTTCGCCGTTGTTGAAGGCACAGATGTAACGTATGGGGTCGGGGGCTGAGGAGCCGGTGTGGGACTCGTTCACTGTCACAAGACCATCCTCAGCCGCAGTAAACTTGAAGAAGTTGGCCTGGGTGGAGCCGATTCCGGTGGTCTGGAAGTAGGTGGCACCGTACTTGCTCTTGGCGTCTCCCGTTATGGAGAGTCCGTCAAGGGTGATGCTGACGGCGGGAAGTTCAGAAGTGGCATCGCCGAGTTTGGCGAATTCGTTCTGCCACGCGCTCTTCGAGAAGTCCCAAATGACGGGCGCGGTTTCCTCAGCCTTGAGGTCGCTGTCCGTGAAGTTGAACTTGAGCGTGACGACCTTTGCGCTCTCCAGCTTGATTTCTTCTTGCGCGATGCGCGATGCGGTGACTTCGCTGCCGTCCGACAGAGTCAGCTTGAGGCTGATCGAAGTGCCGGCGGGAATGGTCGCGGGGCCGGTGAGGACGTAGGCGCACGCCTTTCCGTCCGGTACCCAGTCGGTACCGTCGTAAGTCGCTTCTACGTAGCTGGCCGCGGGGGTGGATTTATCGTACCATTTCTCCACCTGCACGGCCTTGATATCGACGCCGAGTTCGCCGCAGAGGGTGACTCCGTCGGCGCTGAACCTGGCGCTCCTGATAGTCTTGCCCGCAAGTGCAGCAACTTTCGTGTAGTCGTTGGCGATGAGGCGTACCACGGATACGAGACGGTGGAAGCGGAGCGGATTCGCGCTTGTGACAGTCTGGTTAGCGACAGTCAGGGTAAGGGGATCGGCGACGAGAAGATCGTAGTCGGGGTTGAAGGTGGTGAGGGACGGAACGGCCTGGGTGGCAGGTATGGCAAACTTGAAGATGCCTTTGCTGCGGTTAGCCCTCCGCGGGCGGTATGCGTGTACCGTCACCTCGCCGTCTTCCGCCACGATACTCCCCGCAAAGGAAGCGTTGAGGCAGGCGCCGCTTTGGTTGACGAAGGGATTGTCCTTCGGCGACTCGGTGTCGAAATCAGCCGTGTTGGTCACAACTATCTCGTCATCAGCGCTCCAATATGGCCTCCAGCCGTCGGACTCCTCTTCAATGTATGTTTTGGTCCCGGGCTGTGCCGCAGAGAGAGTGACGGAGACTCTGTGTCCGTTTGCAATTTCAGCCTCTTCCTTGGGCTGGCAGGCTACCGCTGCTACAGCGGCGATGCCCAAAAGGGTAATGAATGTCTTTTTCATCGCTGTGCAGGGGTTAGAATTCATATTCTCCGCCGCCGGTCAGGAACTCTCCGGGGCCGTCGTCTGTAAGGTCACTGCCCGTAAGCAGGGCAGTGGCCTCGAGGTATTTGTCGTATTCGCAACGCGGGGTTGCGTAGGGGGGCTTCAACATTGGAATCAGTTGCTGTGGAATTCAATCTTGTAGAAGCGCAGGGCATTGCCGGTAACATAAATCTGCGTCGTGCCCGCGGCAACGTTCTTGAAGGTCAAGACAGTAGGAGAAAGAGAAGGTACTCCGCCGACTTCTTCCTGGGTGTTGCCTTCGGAATCTTTGACAACGACTTTACGGTCTGTCGCTTCCGAATTGCCGGTGTTGGAAACCATAACGGATACGGTTCCTGCTTTTACGGTAGTGAATGAGAATACACGGTCATTCGAGCTCACGGCGCTCTTGCCGCCGAACTGAATGTAGTAATAGGTCACTTCACCGATGGAAGATGTATTCCATTTACTCTTGCTGACGGAATTGAACGTGAGTCCGTCAAGGGTCATATTCCAGTTGGTGATGTCCTTGTTTGCATCGCCGTACTTTGCGAGCTCGGCCTGCCATTCCGTGGAGCTGAAATCCCATACATAGTCTTCGGAAGCGGATGCGCTTCCGGTCTGGGCTACAGTCACTTCCTTCGTCAGATACTTGCTTCCGTATGTGTAGGTAAGAGTCACTGCGGCGGAGCGGCGGCTGCCGGTATTGGCTTCGGCGACGAGATTGACTGCATCGTCGGAGATGGACCCGACACTGAGCCAAGTTGCGCCGGACTCGACTTCTGCGGTGAGCACGCCGCCGGAGACGGCATTGGTGATTTCGTATGCGATAGAGCCTGAAGTGGCATCTGCATTGATTGTAATGTCGTCAGCTACGATTATGGGCTCGAAACTCACTGCGGGAGACTTGAGGTCATATATCTTGCCGGTCTCAAGCACGGTGCCGGAGAGGGACGAGGTGGAAATCTCCGCCACGCGGCCCTCTGTGTCGGTGAAAGTAAGCGTCAGTGTCCCGACCTTGTTCTTGTGGTGGGGCATAACGGGCACATAATAAGTGGAACCCTTTGTAAGGGGACCGTTAAGGGTGACGTCTTCCTTGGTGCCCTGGAGCTGGACGAATGTACCGGTTTCAGCCTCGTAAGAGGGGCGTCCGATAAGTTTGCCGGGGGCGTTGAACTTGACGGACTCCACGCCGTCGATTGAGATGGTCAGTTTGAAGTAGGCGGCGCCGTGGCGGAAGATGAATTTCCCGTCGGAGTCAAGTTTGGCAGTCATAACTGCGTGGGTGGAGCTGAATCCGTTTTCGACGGCGTCAATGCTCTGGGGCAGGGCGCTCTTTACCGTCAGGTACCCGCTGGAGAATGGATAGTTGCTGTCAGCGAGGTTGAGCGTCGCACTTGCAGGATAGACTGCATAGAAAGTGGTCTCCGCAGCGTCGGCTTCGTCGATGGAGCCGCTGAACTTGGCGGAAGAAGTGCCTGCGCCCTCGCTGAGGGTGAAGGTGGCGAGATTGCCGGTAGTCTTTGCAACCACGGTAATCTGGTCGCCTTCGGACCATACGACTTTGTCCGGTCCGTTAAGGGCGGTCTTGGTGTCACTTGCAGGAGCGAGGACCGTGAAGGTCTTCTCGATGGTGGCGGTCGCGGGGCTGTCTATGGCCTCGACGGCTTTCTTCTCGCAGGAAACGGCGAGCAGCGCAATGGCTGTAAGGGCGAATGCAAAAAACTTTTTCATTGTTCTGTCCTCCTTACCATTCGATTTCGATCCCGCTGTCCTGCAGGTCGGGGATTTCGCCGCTGGGGCTCTCTGCAAGGAAGCTGCTGGCGTTGACAGCTTCGAGCCTTTCCGCCTCGGGGGCGGTGTAATACTTTTTAGTCATAATCTATAATGCTTTGTATTGTTTGTCCTATAGTGTCACTCCGCTCTTGAAAATCGCGATTTCGCGGTAGCCGTTCTTCTCGTTGTTTACGCACTCGCCGCTGGCTGCAGCGAGCACGGCGCCTGTGAAGCGTTTGGAGACTTCCTCCATCGGGACGTCCTGCGCGAGCACTCCGGCGTTGAAGTCTATCCAGCCGGGTTTGGCCTCGAAAAGGGGAGTGTTGGTGCTTATCTTCATAGTGGGCACGAAGCTGCCGAACGGGGTGCCGCGGCCCGTGGTGAAGAGCACAATCTGGCATCCGCTGGCCGCAAGGGCGGTGCTGGCCACAAGGTCGTTGCCGGGAGCGCTGAGAAGGTTCAACCCCTTGGCGCTCAGTCTCTCGCCGTATTTAAGCACGCCCCGCACAATGCTCTTGCCGCATTTCTGCGTGCAGCCGAGGCTCTTTTCTTCCAGCGTGCTTATGCCGCCGGCCTTGTTGCCTGGGGACGGGTTCTCATAGACCGGCATACCCTGCTTGATGAAATACTCCTTGAAGTCGTTGATGAGGCTGACGGTCTTGTCAAAGGTGGCTTCGTCCTGGCAGCGGTTCATAAGGATGGTCTCTGCGCCGAACATTTCGGGGACCTCGGTGAGGACGGTGGTGCCGCCCTGGGCCACGATCCAGTCTGAGAAGACTCCCAGAAGGGGATTGGCCGTGATGCCGCTGAGCCCGTCGGAACCGCCGCACTTGAGGCCGACTCGCAGCTCGCTCACGGGCACAGGGACGCGTTCGTCCTTGCTTGCAACCGCAAAGATTTCCCGCAGCTGCTGCAGGCCGTATTCGATTTCGTCACCGACTTTCTGTGTCGCGAACATCCGCACGCGGCTTTCGTCAACGGGGCCGACAAGGGTGCGGAACGCGTCGAGCTGGTTGTTCTCGCAGCCCAGGCTCACCACCAGTATGCCGCCGGCGTTGGGGTGGTGCACCATATCGGCGAGAATCGTACGCGTGTTCTCGTGGTCGGGGCCAAGCTGGGAGCACCCGTAATTGTGGGGGAACGCGACAACTGCGTCGATGCTGCCCTCGCGTCCGGATATTTCGGTGCGGAAGCGCCTGACCAGCTCCTCGCAGATGCCGTTGACGCATCCTACCGTGGGGATGACCCATATCTGGTTGCGTATGCCGGTCTGGCCGTCGGCCCGGGGAAAACCGAGAAAGCTGTACTTCCGTTCTGCCGGCGGGATTTCCACGAGCGAGGGGGAGTACTTATAGTCCAGGAGCCCTTCCAGGTTGGTCTTTATGCACGTGTGGTCCACCACCGTGCCGGCCTCCTTGTTGCGGGTGACGTGGCCTATGGGGAAGCCGTACTTTATGACATTTTCGCCCTGGGCAAGGTCGCGGAGGACCACCTTATGGCCGCGGGGCACGTCGGTGAGGAGCGTCACGCCCTCCACGACATCCCCTGCCTGCAGGTCCTGCAAGGCCACGGCTACATTGTCGTCGGGATTGATTTTGATGTATTTCATTAGAAGTTGAAATAATTCTTGGCGTTGTTGTAGCTGATGTCTTCGACCATCTTTCCGATGAAGTCGAGTTCTGAGGCAGGGAGCTTGCCTTCCTCGATGTCGCGGCCGAGCACGTCGCAGAGAATGCGGCGGAAGTACTCGTGGCGGGGATAGCTGATGAACGAGCGGCTGTCGGTGAGCATTCCCACGAAGCGGGAGAACAGGCCGAGTACGCTGAGGGCGTCCATCTGGCGGCGCATTCCGACCTCCTGGTCCAGGAACCACCAGCCGCTGCCGAACTGCATCTTTCCGGGGACTGTGCCGTCGTTGAAGGTGTAGAGCATCGTCATCATTACCTCGTTGTCCTTGGGATTGAGGCAGTAGAGTATGGTCTTGGCGAGCTTGCCCGCTGCGGAGAGGCGGTCGAAGAAACGGTGGCCCGCCGCGGCGATTTCCTGGTCGTGGATAGCGTCGAAGCCTGTGTCCGGACCGACTTTGGCGAACATAGCGCTGTTGTTGTTGCGTATGGCGCCGATGTGGAACTGCTGGGCCCAGCCGGCCTCGGCGTCCATTACGGCCTGGTCGTAGAGGAATGCGCTGCGGAATTTCTCCAGCTCCCTGGGACCGGGGGCTATGCCCATAAGCACTTTCTTGAAGATAAGCTCGATTTCGATTTCTTTGTAGTCGGCGGCATAGAAGTTCTCCAGGCCGTGGTCGGAGAGCTTGCATCCGTTGGCGGCAAAGTAGTCGTGTCTCTTCTTGAGCGCCTCCTGCAGGTCGGCGTAGGAGTCAATCTCTATGTCGGCGGCTTCGCCCAGGACCTTGAGATATTCCTTGTATGCAGCGGGATTCTCGATTGCCATAGCCTTGTCGGGCCTCCAGGCGGGAATGACGCGGGTGCCGAAGGGCTCTGCTGCTATTTTCTTGTGCCAGCGCAGGTCGTCTGCCGGATCGTCGGTGGTGCAGACGGTCTCTACGTTGAAGCGGCGGATCAGGGCCTGGCCGCGGAACTCGGGGGTGGCGAGCTTGGCGTTGCACTCCTCGAAAATCTCGCGGGCTGTGGCGGGGGAGAGGAGCTTGTCTATGCCGAACACGCGGCTCAGCTCCAGGTGCGTCCAGTGGTACAGGGGGTTGCGCATAGTGTAGGGGACTGTCTCGGCCCATTTCTGGAAGGTCTCCCAGGCGCTGTACTTGCCGCCGGTGAGGTAGTCTTCGCTTACGCCGTTGGCTCTCATCGCGCGCCACTTGTAATGGTCGCCGTAGTGGCCGTCCACGAGCCAGAGCGGGGTGATGTCGCGGAACTGGATGTTCTCGGCAATCTGCTGGGGCACGAGGTGGCAGTGGTAGTCGATGATAGGCATTTTCTCGGCTCTCTCGTGGTAGAGCCGCTTTGCAGTCTCCGTCTGGAGCATAAAGTCTTCGTTGATAAAGCTCATATTAATTCTAGTATTTTAGTTGGGAAGGAGTCGGGCGGTCGGGCCCGGCTCCCCAAAGTATGATACTACTGGTTGGTGTAGTAGATGCGATAGAATCGCAGTCCGTTCACGGGGGCGGTGATTACCACTTCGCCCGCCATCACGCTGTATTCCAGTTCCACAGGGGCGGAGGCCGGTACGCCGCCGGGCTGGCTCTGGGTATCGGAGCCGACCGTCACGTCGACCGTACGGGTATGGTCTTCCTTGTCACCGGTGTTGGACACGGTAATCTTGAGGGTGCCCTGCTCGGGAGCGGTGAACTTGAAGTAGCGGTCCATCTCTCCGGACTTGCCGCCGAACTGGAAGTAGGAGCTTCCGTACTTGCTCTTGCTCTTGGAGTTGACGGAGAGGTCGTCGTAGCTGAGGCTCCAGTTCGTGATGTCGGTACCGGATGCGCCTACCTTCGCGAATTCGGCCTGCCAGTCAGCCTGGGAGAAGTCCCAGACCTTTTCTACGGTGACCATTTCGCCGGCGCCGCCCTTAGGCTGGATGGCGAAGGAGGCCGTTCCTTGCTCCGACTTCTGGTAGTAGATGTCTCCCTCGGCAGGGAATGCCTGCACGCTGAAGCTGTAAAGACCTGCCTTGAGGGCAGCGATGTCGGCTGCCTCGACGGTGAAGCTGCACTCGGTCTGCTCCTCGAAGGCCTTCTTGTTGAAGATTACCTTGTATGCGGCTGCATTGGGGATGGCGTCCCAGGTGATGGTGACTGCGGTCTCGTCGCCCTCGGTGAGGGTCACGGGCTCCACTTTCACTGCAGGGGTGGGAAGCACCTTGCTGCCGGCGAGGACGTCCTTGCTCCAGGCGAGCTTGACGATGCTGATGGGGCCGGTAGGATAGATGTACACGGTGCCTTGGCCCGCTACTTCCTTCGCCACTACCTTGACCACGCCGCCGTTCTGCTCGGAAGCCACTGCGCCGCCAAGTACGCGGAATCCGTTGTCGTCTGCAATGCCCACGACCACGCTGGCGCCGCGGTTCTCATTGTCGGCGACCTCCAGGTCCACGGAACCGGGAGTGTCCACGATGAAGGACACGTAGCCGTCGGTAGGAACTCCCTTGCGGTTGAGCGGAGCGGCGGACAGGAAGTTGATGCCGCCGTCGGCGTTCATAGGTACGGCCTCGCTGGCCACGAGCATCAGTTCCTCACGCACGCGGCTTCCGGTCACGTCGCCTGCGAAGAGCTTGGCGTCCTGGAGGTTCCAGGTGTGGGCTCCTGCGAGCACGTTCTGGGTCAGGTCTTCAGCCTTCTGGGTGTAGGAAATCCACCACTTGGAGGCGCCGACCTTGGCGTCGATGAGGTTGGCGTTGGACAGCTGGAAGAAACCGCCCTTGGAGTTGTAGCAAGGGTCTTCGGTGAGAATGGTGAATCCGGCTTCGGCGGCGCTGACTTTCTTGAAGAAGTCTTTGCCCTGTGCGAAGCTGTAGTTGCCGGAGGCGTTGAGCGTCGGCACCACGATGGCGCTGTTGTCGCGTATGAGCTGGCACTTGTCCGGGGTGGCTTCGTCGGTCTCGCCGCCGTCCTCATAGAGGAACAGGTTGTTCTTCAGGGTAAGGGTGGTGGCGGACTTGAAGGCGAAGAGGCCCTGGTTGTTGCCGTCGTTGATGACGGCGATGCCCTTCACGGTGTTGTTCTCGAAATCGACCTCGCCTATCTTGATGGTCTCGACGGCGTCGATGCGGAAGAAGGTACGCATACCGTCATAGATGGTATTGTTCTTCATCACGATCTTGTCGATTTCGCAAGCCTTGCGGACATCGACTGCGTCACCGCCGCTTCCCGCGATGTTGTAGATGTCGCAGGTCTCGAAGGTGAGGGCGCCGAGTTTCAGGACGTTGTCGTTGTTGTCGTAGAAGAGACCTGCGAGATAGTTGGTGATTTCGCAGTTCTTGAAGGTCACGCCGGTGAGGTTGAGCGCCGCTCCGGTGTGCTCCACGATGCGGGACTGGGCTGCGCCGCCGTTGAACTTGATGCCCTCGGCGTAGAACTCGCTGCCGTCGGCAAGGCCGTCGGTGAGCTCGAACTTGCCTATGACCTCGGGCTTGCTTCCGTCGGCTGCAAGCTCACCGATGAGCTTGAGGCCGGCCTTGGGCTTGGCGTTGCTGATCTCGTAAGGCGAGCCGGCAAGGGTCAGGTAGGCCTCACCGCCGGTGGCGATGATGGCGAGCAGCTCAGCGGAGGAAGATACGGTCACGGCAGATCCCTGCTCTGCGCTTGTCCAGGCGTCAAGGGCGCCGCGGGAAGCGGAGAGGTAGAACAGGGTGACCTGATACTCGGTGGAAGCTGCAAGGCCGCTGACGGTAGCGGAGCAGGCCTGCTTCTCAGCGTCGGTAAGGTTGTATTCGACCTTGCTGCCACCTGCGACAGGACGGGCGGTGATGTGGGTCACCTGGTCGAAGTCGGAGGCGAAGTCGGCCCCTTCCCATTTGAGGGTGATGCTGCTCTCGGTGCGGGCGACAATCACGGGGAAGAGGTTGTCCTTGACCGCGAAGGTCTTGACGGAACCGTCATAGACAGCCCATTTCGAGCTTTCCTTGCCTTCGGCGACAGCCTGGACCTTGAAGAAGTATTCCTGGTCTGCAGGGAGCTTGACGGTGTAGGGGACATCGGAAGCTGCCAGGGTGGCGTTCTCGAGGGCCACGGTGGTCATAGCCTCGTCGGTATAAGCGACGAAGTTGTAGTACTGTGCGTCCTTGTTGACGTCCCAGGAGAAGGTGACGTCGTCGCCGGTGGCGTTGTTGACGCGCGCCGCGAGGTTCTGCGGCTCGAGGCACTGCTTGAGCTGCATTTCGGTAATCTCGTTGAACTCCTTCTGCACGCAGCCGGCGGAGCTCAAGGCGAGGACGGCGAAAAATACGGATTTTACTATATTACGGTATTTCATAAAGCATCGGTATTAATAGCCATAGTCATTTACGAGATTGTTCTGGCTGTTCGTGATGGAATCATAGTAGATAGGCCAGAAAGTATGGCGCTCGGGATCTCCGGTGTACAGACCCTCGACGAGGGCGTCGTACAGTCCGGTGTCCTGTCCCTTGGAGTCAATGGTCTTGTTGATGTATTCGGACTTCTTCTCCCAGTTGCCTGTAGGCGTGGTGGTCTCGCCGGAGAGGCCCCAGATGCGGATTTCGCTGCCGTCCGCCTGGCAGTACACGTCACCGCCCAGACCGTTGATGCCGGCGAAGCGGCCGGTCATATCGCGCAGGGCCTTCATCTCGGCGATGGTCTCATCCATCTTGGCTTTGAGGAGGTTCCAGCGCACGAGGTCGAATTTGCGGGTCATTTCGCCGCAGAACTCCAGGGCCCTTTCGTCCACGATGGCGTTGAACATAGCATCCTTGCTGCCTATGGCGCCGACATAGTCTTCAGCCATAGTCTCGTTGCCCTTGAAGGCACGCTCGCGCACGGGCAGGAGGTAGTTCTTGGCTTCATCGAGCTGTCCCAGCTCGTTGGCGATTTCGGCTGCCATAAGGAGGATGTCGGAGTAGCGCATCACTGCAGGCTTCACGCCGTCGTCATTGCCGCCGGTGTAAGGCTTGTTCTTCATCCATTCGAAGCGATACTTGCCGAAATACCATTTCTGGATGCCGGGAAGTTCCTTCTCGTCCGAAGCGTTCCAGCGCCAGTTGACGCAGGTAATGTCGCGGCGCACATCCTTGGGATCGTAGCGGAACCACATTGTGGGCACGGGGCCGGCGTCGCCGCCGCGGGTAACGGTAGCGCCTCCTGCGTAGGAGGAGCCTTCGGAACGCACTGCGAAGGTGAAGTTCCAGCGGCCGCGGCCGTCAGAGAAAGGAATCACGTAGAGAGTCTCGTAGCCGGGACCTGCCGTGAGGTTGCTGAGGTTGCTCTGGTTCTTCCAGAGAGTCTCATAATCCTCGAGGCCGGCGGTGCCGGAACTGATGGCTTCACGCAGATAATCGAGAGCCTTGGGATAGAGAGCCTCCTTCTGCAGCTCAGGATCGGAAGTGGTGCGCACTGTGCCGAGGTCACCGGTGCCGACTGCTCCATCGTCGGGACGGATGGCATATCCGGAGGCCATAAGGGCGATGCGGGCGTAAAGACCCTGGGCGAACATCTTGTTCACGCGGTCGGTGCGCGAAGTCACGGCAGTCTTGCCGGGATAGCTCAGATAGGGGATTGCAACCTCCAGGTCGGAGAGAATCTGCTTGAACACCACGTCGCGGCTGTCTTTAGCCTTGTAGATGGTGCTGCTGGTCGTGGGCTCGAAGCGGGCTGGGACGTCGCCCCAGCCGCGGATGAGGTCGTAGTAGATCATCGCCCTGAGGGTGAAGGCTTCGCCGAGGAGGGAGGCCATATCGGCGTTCTCCTCGCATTTGCCGTATGCCTGGAGCCCTTCGATACAGAGGTTGAGGCGCTCGATGGCTTCGTACATCATTGCGAAGGGACCGTTGTTGAGGTTCAGCTGGCTGTTGTTGGGCAGCTGGGAATAACCTGCAATCTGGTATTTCTGATCATCGGGTTTGTAGGTGTTGTACCACTCGATGTCGCTGTTGAGACCTATCCAGCTGAGGTAGCGTCCGCGGTAGGAATTGGTCTCGCCGAGGGACTGCAGGGCGGAGAACATCTGGCTCTCAGCGAGGCTGTAGTTGGAGAATACGGTCGCCGAATCGAAGGTCGAGGGAGACTCGGAATCCAGGAACTTCTCGCAGGAAGAGGCGCATACCGCAATCAGCGCGGCGGAAAGGATATATATAATCTTTTTCATATGGCCATCATATTAGAAGGTAAGATTCAGACCGGCCACGAAGCCAATGCTCTTGGGATAAGCGGAGTAATCCACGCCCGGGGTAAGGGGAGTGGCACGGCGGGTATCCACTTCGGGGTCATAACCGGAGTATTTGGTGAGGCAGAAGAGGTTGGTGCCGGTGACGTAGAGACGGACCCTGCGCATATGCACTTTCTCAGTAAGCTTCTCGGGAAGGGTGTAACCCAGGGTGAGGGTCTGCAGACGCAGGAAGGAAGCATCCTCCACTGCCCAGTCGCTGAAGATTGCGTTGCCCATTGCGGGGTTCCACATAGTCTTTCCGGCGTTGACGCTCTTGAGGGTCTCGGCATCGGTGATGAGCTCTCCGGTGCTCCAGTCCACGCTGGTCCAGCGGTTGGAGACGTTCATCATATCGATGAGGTTGCGGTTGTAGAACTTCCTGGAGGAGGTGAACTCGACCTTGTTGGCGTTATAGACCTGGTTGCCTATCATAAAGTTGAAGTTGGCGCCGAAGTCGAAGCCCTTGAAGAAGGCGTTGAGGGAGAAACCTCCGGTGAAGTCGGGAGATGCGTTGCCGATGACGGTGCGGTCGGCCACGGTCACCTTTCCGTCGGTGGTGTAGCCGGTGATTTTGCCGTCCTCGTCATAGACGGGCACGTTCTCGAGGTCCTTGAACTTGGGGGCGCCGGGACGCAGGTAAGTGTCGCCGAGTATCTGTGAGCAATCGACCACGCCCTCGTTGAGGACCCACTTGGAGCCGTTCCAGGTGAAGTCGTCGACGGTGTACATTCCGTCGTTGATATAGCCGTACATATTGCCGAGGGGCTGACCCTTCTGCACGATGTAGTCATCTCCGACTTCGGTGGATGCCCAGTAAGACTGAGCGGTGATGCTGTCAAGTCCGCCAAGGTCGGTGACAACGTTCTTGTTGTACGCGATGTTGCCGCTGAAATTCAGCGAGAAGTCCTTCTTGGAGATGATAGGGGCATTGATGGTGAGCTCGATACCGCGGTTGCGCGTGGAACCCACGTTCTGGTACTGGGTGTTGTAGCCCGAGCCGGGGATAGGGAAGTTGATGAGCAGGTCCTTGGTGTCGTTCTGGTACACCTCGAGGCTACCGCTCAGGCGGCTCTGCCAGAAGCTGAAGTCCAGACCTATGTTGTGCGTATAGGTGGTCTCCCAGGTCAGGTCGGGATTGTTGAGCACCTTGCCGGCGGTGAAGATGTTGTTGGTCATCGACAGCCAGGCACTCGTCGAGGAAGCATACTGCTTGAGCAGCTGTCCCGAAGGGATGTTGTTGTTGCCGGCGGTACCGAAGCTGTAACGGAGCTTGAGCTGGTCGAGCCAGTTGTGGGCTTCATCCATCCAGGGTTCGTTGGAAATGGTCCAGGAAGCAGCTGCCGAAGGGAAGAATCCCCAGCGGTTGCCGCGTGCGAACTTGGAGCTGCCGTCGGTACGGAGTGTCGCACCGACTGAGTAGCGGTGGTCGTAGTCGTAGTTGACCCTTCCGAAGAAGGAAAGCAGCTTGTCATCGGGGCTGTAGTAGTTGTTGGACGATGCGGGGATGCCGGAAGCCATAAAGTTCCAGGCCATCTGGGCGTCGTAGAACACGGGCAGGCCGTCAATCATATCGGTCAGGGTGTTGCTCTTGGTGATGGTGAGCTCCTCACCGATGAGGGCCGTCAGGTTGTGCTTCTCTCCGAGGATATTGGAGAAGTCGTAATTCAGGGTGTTGGTGTTGCGGTAACGGGTACGGAAGGCCTCCTTGTGCTGAGTCGAAGGGGTGTTCTTCACGGTGGAGTTGTTGGCAACGTAATAGGTGGTCAGACCATAGAAGCGGTCGTCGCCCTGGCGGTAATCCTCCAGGCCTCCTTCGACTTTGAGGCGGAGATTCTCGATAATCTCCCAGTTGAAGGCGGCGTTGGCGTTCCAGGTGGTGCGGATGCGCTTGGAGTCGTTGTCGCTCACGGAAAGGAGCGGCGGAGCGTTGTCACCGTAGTCCTGCTCCTCGTCGGCGCCCTGGATGGACATAGAGACGGGGATGGGGGCGTAGGAGACGGCGTGTTTGAGACGGCCGTTGCCGGAAGTGGTGCCGGTATCGTTGATGCCGTTGGCACCGGATCCGCGCACGTTCACCTTGGAATACCTGATGTTGGCATCGATGCTGGTGGTCTTGCCGGTCTTGAAGTGGCCCTTGAAGCTGAGGTTGTCACGGCTGTAGTTCGAACCGGCCATAATGGCCTGGTCGCCCATATGGGCATAGCCGAGGGTCCAGTTGTATCCTTCGCCGCTGCCGGACACGGAAGCGTCTGCGCTGAAGGACGATCCGGTATTTCCGAACACTGCGTCAACCCAGTTGTTGACGGGATGGCCGGTGTAGAGGTCGATGTCGCTGAAAGCTCCGAAGTAGGGAGTGTAGTGGGAACTGAGGTCGCCGCGGATGGAGCCGAGCTCGTACTGGAACTTTACGAAGTTCTCGGCATCCATTGCCTTGATGGCGCCTGCGTTGGCCATTCTCTTGAGGCCGTAGTAGGTGTTGACCTTGACGGAAATCTTCTGTCCCTTCTCGGCGCTCTTGGTGGTCACGATGACGACGCCGTTTGCGCCTCGGCTACCGTAGATTGCGGTCGAGAATGCATCCTTGAGCACGTCGATGCTCTGGATTTCGGAGGAAGGGATGTCGTTGATGGATTCCACGGGGAAACCGTCCACGATGTAGAGAGGGGAGTTGTCCTGGGTGATGGAACTGCCGCCGCGGACGCGGATCTTGATGTCGGCGTCAGGGTCGCCTTCGGTAGTCACTACGGACACGCCGGCCATCTTCCCGGAAAGGGCCTGACTGACGCTGGTCACGGGCTGCTCCGTCAGCTTGTCGCTGCTCACGGAGGAGACGGAACCCAGAAGGTCGCGCCTCTTGACTGTCTGGTAACCCACCACGACGACTTCGTCGAGGACTGTGGTGTCGGTGGCAAGGGTCACGTCGATCCGGGACCTTCCGTTGATGGGAACGGTCTGGTCGGCGAGGCCGATGAACGAGAACACCAGATTTACTGCATCCGCCGGCACGGTGAGTTCATAGTCACCGTCAAGCCCGGTCACCGTACCGATGGTGGTGCCTTCTACGAAGACACCCGCACCAATCAACGGCTCGCCGCTTTCGTCCGTCACGATACCTTTGACGGTAGTCTGTGCGGAAAGCGACCAGGCTGCTCCCAGGCAGAGGACAGCAAGAAATAGTTTCTTTGCTAAACTGTTCATTTGGAGTTTGTTGGTTAATGTTGTTAGTATGGATAAATTAGAGTTTTGTATATGTTCCTTTTTCGTTCTGCGCTGCTACGATGTTCCGTACCAGGTAGTGCAGGTACATTTCCAGGTTGGTATAGCGTCCGTGCTTGTCCAGGCCCTTTGCGGCGCCGTCCGCGGCGTTGGATTTATTGAGCCCGAACTGTGCTTCGAATGCGTCTGGCATACCGTCTCCGTCGGAGTCGTGGACTTCCGAGTCGTAGCTGTATTCCGGCCAGCCGCCGGCGTCGGACTGGGTGTCGATAAGGCCGGCTATGCCGCTCTTGCTGCCTTTGCAGCCTGCCGTGCCGTTACGTGCTTCATCGGCGATGCGGACGTCGATCCTGTCCCTCTTCAAGCTTGCTCCGGACCAGTTGAGCACGGCCTCGAAGGCGTCCTGTGCGGAGTGGATGGATATGGAACTGGGATTGGCGTCATACTTGAACGCTTCGGAGGCCTTTATGGTGTTGATGAGGTTGGAAGAAGCTGTGGTGCCGCTCCAGTTGTTTTCGCTCATCGCGCTCTTCCCGTACATATAGTTTCCGTCCATATAGAAGTGGCCGGGCATTATGGGACCGGTGTGCAGGTCCGAGCAGTTGCTGCAGGAAGTGGTGGGGTCCAGGAACCAGATGTGGTTGGACGGGGTGGCGGGACCGGGCTTATAGTAATTGGCCAGGATGTTGTACTTGCGGTAAGTGCCTGTGTTGTTGGCGCTTTCGCCTCCGTAGCAGGTGTTGCCGCGCCAGTTGTAAATCACATTGTTGACTATGCTGAGGGGACCCTTCTGGGTGGAGACGTAGTCGTGGTCGATGCGGGGATTGCGGCTGTCGTGGTGGGCGAGCAGGTTGTGGTGGTAGGAGGCGTTCTCTCCGCCCCAGATGCCGCCGTAGCCGTGGGTGCCTTTCTCGTGGACCGACACGCGGAGGCTCTCCGATATGATGTTCCACTGGAAGCTGAAGTCGGTCATACCGTAGAAGGACGCGCATTCATCGGTGCTCCAGCTGACGGAGCAGTGGTCGATGATGATGTTCTTGTAGGCTCCGTCGGTGTGGGACATTACCTGGATGGCGTCGTCTTCCGTCTTTTTCTCGTCTCCCATACGGCAGCGGATAAAGCGCACGATGACGTTGCTCGCCGAGATGCGGAAAGTGTAGTTTTTCAGGCATATACCGTCTCCAGGGGCCGTCTGGCCGGCAATGGTGAGGTCGCCTTTGGTGACGTTGAGCTGCTTGCTGAGTTCGATGATGCCGGCCACGTCGAAGACTATGGTAAGGGGCCTGCTTTCCTTCTCGATGCCGTAGCGGAGGGTGCCGGCGGCGGAGGCGTTGTCCTCGAGCGAAGTCACGTGATAGACTTTGCCGCCGCGGCCACCGCTGGTGTACATTCCGCCGCCCTGGGCTCCGGGGAAAGCGCGCGGCTTGCCGTCCTCTTCGCAGGAGGGGATGCCGAATTCATCGTACTTCTCGGCGCTTCCGGGGTCAACTGAAGGTTCGGTGCTGCCCTGAGTCTTCATATCCACGTAGGCGGACCAGTCGGAAGCCTTGCCGTCGGCGAGGCTGCGTACCGAAAAACGGTAGGCCGTGGACGCTTCCAGCCCGGAAATGATGACGCTGCGGCCTGATGTGTGGCCGCTCTTGGCCTCAGCGCCGTCCTTGAGGAGCTTCCAATCGTAGGAGGTGGCGCCTTCGGAAACGTTCCACTGTATGGCGAGGCTGCTTTCAGTAGCTTCCCTGAGGCTGATGCCGGAGGGAACTGCCGGCGCGGCGGACTCTTCCTGTCCCTTGGTGCCGTTGCAGCAGACAAGGCAGAAGAGAGCCGCGAGAGTGGGGAATATTTGCTTTTTTATGCTCATAGCTTTTCAGATTCGATGGATGCCCATATCAGCGGACCTATGCCCTTGGGGTCATTCGCGCGCACGCGCTCGTGTATGTAATAATCATAGTCTCCGCTGCGATTGTCCTTGCCGCCGAGGCCGGCCACCTCACAGCAGCGCTCCAGGTTTACGAGACCCTGGCTGTCGCGGGTGACGAACTGCCTGACTGTCTTGCGGTACACTTCTGCGGCATAGCGCCTGTCGGAATACACGCCTATGTTGACGGCCTTTGAGAGGGCGTAACTGAACATAGCGCAGCAAGTCGCTTCAAGGTAGTTGCCTTCCTCGCCGGGACGGTCAAGCACCTGGAACCACAGCCCCGTCAAGGGGTCAGCGTTCTCTCTGAGGCTCCGGAACAGGGAGCACAATATTTCGACAAGCTCCCGGCTGTTCTCTTGCCCGAGGATGTCAATCACGTCCACGAGTGCCATACAATACCATCCGAGGGCCCTGCCCCAGGCGTGGGCGGACTGGCCGGTCCGGGGGGCGGACCAGAACATAGAGCCGTCGGCATCCCAGGCGTGCCGGAGAAGTCCGGTCGCAGGGTCATAGCAATGCTCGTAGGCGAGGGAGAACTGATGGATGATGTCTTTGATGTTGTCCTGCTTCTCCGTGCCGTCCAGATAGCTCATAGTGTAGCGGGCGTAGAAAGGCTCCGCCATATAAAGCCCGTCCAGCCACATCTGGCCGGGATAGATTTTTTTGTGCCAGAAGCCGCCCTCGGCGTTGCGGGGCTGCTCCCGGAGCTGCACGTACAAGGAGTCCATAGCCTTGCGGTACTTCTCCTTGCCGGTCAGCTCATACAGGTCGAAGAGGGTGTTGCCTGGGCAGATGTGGTCAAGGGAATAATTGGATTTCTTGTATTTCCCTCCGATGGCTCCCGCCGAGTCGATGACCGCATCGTACCAGGCGTCCGCGTACTTCAGTATGGAGTCATCCCGGGAGCCGGCGGCGGAGTAAGCGTCCAGCAGGGCCTTGAGCTCGAGCCCGGTGGTGTAGTTCCACTTGAGATTGCCGTTCTGGGAGTCGATATAGCTCCCTTCGGGGCAGCGGGACATTTCGCTGCGGGCTACCTCCAAATACAGCGGCGCCTCGGCCGTACAGGCGGTCAAGGCTAACGCAGTTATTATCAGTAATTTCTTCATCGGTTCTCGTAGGGATTCCAGATAATGCCGTCTTCTTTTTGGTACATCACTTTCTCGAAGCTGTACTCCGCGGCCTTCCTGGCGTTAAGTTTCTTGGACCACTTCACCCTCGGGCCTGCGGCACCGGGGCCGTAGTTGTCGTATTCAGCGTAGTAGGAATTCTTCTTGGTGTCGGGCTTTCCTTCCTTCTCCCAGTCGTGCCATCCTTCAGGCACGATGTGGGGGCCGAGGTTGCAGTGGATGAAAACCGTCTTGGCGTAGGCGCCCCAGGGCCGTCCGAGGTACACCTTGTCGATTCCGGGCTCCGCCGTGAGGGTGCAGTCCTTGAAGACGTAGCCGTATTTCTGGCCCTGCAGGGTCGAGGCAGCGGTCACGTAGCTGTTTTTCTTCGAATGAATCGTGCAGTTCTCGAAGTATGCGATGGAGGTGCCGAAGATGAAATCGGTGGTGCCTTCAATGTAGCAGTCCAGGAAGTAGTTGCGCTTGATGCCTCCGAATTTGCCGTAGCGCCCGTAGGTATAGAGCGTGTCCTGGTTGCCGAGGAAGCGGCAGCCCTTGAAGAACAGGAAGTCTCCGTCCGTGAACACTGCCACGGCCTGTCCGATTTCCTTGCCCTCGCCGGCGCTGTTCTCGAAGGTCAGGTCTTCGAAGGTGATGTAGCTGGCGTGGATGTAGATGCTGGCGCTGCCTGACGTGCCGACGGCAAAATCCCTTCCCGGCCAGTTCTGGCGGGCGTATTTTCCGCAGGTGATGACGGTCTCGTCCGCATCCTCGCCCTTGATATGCAGGCGGAACTTGGTGTGCGGGATGTTGACCATCTCTTTATAGATGCCCTTGCGTATCAGGATGTGCGTGATTTCCTTGTGGCTGTAGTCGGGACAGGTGTTGATGGCTTCCTGTACGGTCATATAGTCGCCGTGGCCGTCGCCGGACACCACGATGTCGTAGCGCACGAGGTGCGGGGCGATTTCGGGCAGCTGCTCCTTGATGAGACCGCACACGATTTCAGTCACCTTGCGGGCTCCGGAAGCGACGGTGTGGGTGTTGTCGGTCTTGCCGTCGGGGGCGCAGGCGTAGCGGCCGGGGGCGAGGTGCATAAAGTAAGGCCTCGAGGCTTCATCTCCCAGGCCCTCTATCCAGTCCAGGGTAGGGGTGGTTACGTCCAGGAGAGTCACTCCTTCCTGCTCCGCCACCTGCTTCATAGCGGCGGGGTACTCCCCGTGGCATCCGCGGTCGAGCTTGCCTTCCTTGAACCAGCGGCGGGCGACAGGGGTGAGGAGAACAGGGGTGCCGCCTTTCTCGCGCACGCCCTTGATAAAGATGCGAAGGTTGTCCTGATATGCTCCCCAGGGAGCGGCGTAGCGCTCGGGGTCGGATTCTTTGGAGTCGTTGTGTCCGAATTCGATGAATACGTAGTCTCCGGGGCGTACGGCCTCATAGACCTTGGCCCAGAGGCCTTTGTCGATGAAGCTCTTGGTGCTGCGTCCGTTCTGGGCGTAGTTGATTACCTTCACTTCCGAATCCAGGAAGTTCTGGAACATCATACCCCAGCCCCTCTCGGGATTGCCTTTGGAGAGGTCTTTCTCGGCCATAGTGCTGTCTCCCATCAGATGGATGGTGAAGGAGCTGCAAATCAGCCAGAGGGCGGCAAAAGCCGCAGGAAACAGTCTTTTCATCATAATTTTTCTCCGTTCACGGTGACATTATCAAAACTGACGTCTTCTGCAAAATGCACCTCGGCGCCTTTCTTGGCGCTGAAGCAGCAGTCGGTGAAGTCCAGGCCGCGTACAGGCTGCTCCGGCAGGCCGTTGACGTAGATTGCCTGGTCGGCTCCGGCGCACACGAGGCCGCTGAAGTGGCAGTCGCGGAATTCAGGGGTAGTCTCGTCCACGGGCTGCAGGTCGGACTTGGCGTCCCCGGACATATCCGTCGCGGCCACGCCTGCGTAGTAAAGATTGAAGATAACTCCGTAGGAGACAATGTCTTTCATATAGATGTCGCGGCACCAGATGTCTTTGACGAGACCGCCTCTGCCGCGGGTGCTCTTGAAGCGCAGGCCCACGTCGGTGCCGATGAAACGGCAGCCGCGCACGAGGATATTCTCCACGCCTCCGGACATCTCGCTGCCGATGACGAAGCCGCCGTGGCCGTGATAGACCGTGCAGTCGGAGATTATGAGATTTGCGCATTTCCGGGCGTGCCTGCGGCCGTCTTCGTCCTTGCCGGACTTGATGCAGATGGCATCGTCGCCCACGTCGAAGGTCGAACCGGTCAGGACGACGTTGGTGCAGGCGTCGATGTCGATGCCGTCACCGTTGGTCGAATAATGGGGGTTGCGTACGTTGATGCCGCGGATTATGAGGTGGTCGCACCACAGCGGGTGGATGTTCCAGCAAGGGGAGTTCTGGAAGGTGCAGCCTTCGAGCAGCACCCTCTTGCAGCCGCGCAGCGACACCATCACGGGGCGCAGGAAAGACTTGATTTCGTTTTCGTCCAGGGAGGCGTCGGGAAGGTTCAGCGAACCTGCGGTCAGACGGGCCTTGTAGTAGCCCTCGTCGGGGTACCAGCCTTTCTGGTCTTCGGGCACGAAACCTCCGCGGGCGATGATGCGCTTCCACTGGTCGTCGGACACTTTGCGGCGCTTGACTTCCCTCCAGGCGTCTCCCGCCCCGTCGATGATGCCCTCGCCGGTGATTGCGATGTCGTGTGCGTCTTCGGCGTGGATGGGGGAGAGGCAGCGGCGGACGTCAAGTCCCTCGAAGTTGGTGTCAATGATGGGGTAGAGGTCCCGGTCGGGATTGAACACGAGGATGGCTTCCTTTTCGAGGTGCAGTTCCGTGCAGCTGCCGAGCCCTATGGGGCCGGTCAGCCAGATGCCGGCGGGCACCGTCAGGCGGCCGCCTCCTTTGGATGCGAGATAATCGAGAGCTTCGGCGAAAGAGCGGGTGTTGTCCGTCACGCCGTCGCCGACGGCGCCGTAGTCCGCGATGCTGACCGAACGCTCCGGAATCGAGGGGGCCTGGACTCTCGGCATATCGAAGGGAAGACCGTCATAAACGGCCTCAAACTGGTCTGCAGGGCCGCCGCAGGCCGCTGCCACCAGGGCGGAGGCCGCGAAAAGCATTGATTTCAGAAGGCAATTCATTGATTATTATTATAGTGTCCGGTTGCAAATATACAATAATTTTTGAATTCCGTGCACGGTAACGGAAAATTTTTCGTGCACGTGCACGGTAATTAAAATTTTTTATTAATTTTGCCTTGGATAAAACCTGCGATATGTCCCAGAATGAAAAACCCACGATAATGGATATCGCCCGCATCACCGGACTCTCGAAAGGGACGGTGGACAGGGTGCTGCATAACCGCGGCGAAGTCTCTAAGAAGAGTTATGCCAAGGTAATGGCGGCAATCGACGAACTTGGCTACGAACCCAATCTGTACGCTTCGATGCTGGCCCGCGGCTCCGCCAGGAGCGTGGCGCTTCTGATACCTGTCCACGGGCGGGGCTCATTCTGGAGCGTAGCGGTTGCAGGCGTTGAAAAGGCCAAGGAAATCGTCGGCCCCCTCGGCATCGATGTGGAAGTGTTCGAATACGACCAGAGAGATATCGCGTCTTTCCGGAGCACGGGGCAGAAGATGCTCGAATCGGAGCCTGCGGGAGTGGTGCTCGCCCCTATGTTCGGGGATGAGACCAAGTTGCTGATAGACAATATGAAAAAGCGCGGCATCCCGTATGTTTTTTTCGACTCCAAAATTGAGGATGACGGCTATCTGGCGTATTTCGGCCTGCCCGAATTCAAGAGCGGCTATCTCTGCGGTGACCAGCTGACCGGAGGACTGCCCGTTGATGAAGTGCTTGTCGTCCGCCTGCAGCGCGACCCCCTGCGCCAGTCCGACCCCACCGTGAACCGCCGGGCCGGCTTCAAGGCGTACCTGGAAGAACACAACCCCGACTGCATCGTAAGGAGCCTGTTCGTAGATCCCGACGACCCGGACCGCACGGACCAGGAACTCAGCGCCTTTTTCGCCGCCTTCCCCGGCACGCACCACATCGCGATGTTCAACTCCCGCATCCACCTGATTGTACCCTGGCTGGAGAGGAATCCGGCCCTGGCGCGCCGGGTGGTGGGCTTTGACAACCTGGACGCCAACATTGCGGCGCTTCGCCGCGGCACGGTATCGACTTTGATTGCGCAGCACCCCGATGAGCAGGTGTCACTTGCGGTACAGGCCCTGAGCGAGCACATAGTGTTCGGCAAGAATCCCGTCCGCCGCGACAACTATATGCATATGGACATCCTGACGCGCTACAACGCGGAATACTATTAGTCAGTCTCTATTCGGAGCTGCAGTACGTCCAGCCGGCCGGAGTCGTTCTTGGGCCTGGTGCGGTTGCAGAAGAATCCCCATTTAGCCCCTATCCAGCGGCCCGGAGCGGCCCGGAAAGGCTCCGCGGCTTCGGTGAAGTGCACTCCGTCGGTGCTGTAGGAGAAACTGCACATAGCATCGGGCACCCATTCTCCCTTGCCGTAGCGGGGCTTTACGCTGAGGCGCACCCACAGGCGCGCTTCCCGCACCGCCGGATACTGCACTTCCTTGACGCCCGCCGATGCGTAGGGGAAATTCTGCTCCTTTCCGGCCCAGGGCAGCAGGGCGAGCGGCAAGACTTCCTCCGCGCTGCCTGAAGAGGCGTCAGAGCAGCTGAAATACTCCAGCGCAGCGCCTTCGGGAGTCTCCCGCAGCCTGAGGCCGGCATAATCTTCTCCCATTACGGCAAATCCGGCCGTCTCCCCGCGCAGGACCGGATTGGGACGGAACACGAGGGTGGCGCTGACCGAGAAAGACTCGGCTCCGAATTTCTGCTGCAGCAGGTTGGGGCAGTCCCAGAGGTTGCGGTATCCCGGATTCTGCTCCACGCTGTACAGCCTGATGCCTCCGTCCGGCAGAGCCGAGTGCCACCAGGGGAGGGGCTCGGCGGGATACTGCCAGTCAAGGGAAATGCCGTAGGGACCTTCCTGCGCCGGGCCGGCTTCGGAAAACGCGCAGGGAGCCGTCTGGCTGTGGACAGGCACTCCCGGACCTCCCTTCCTGCCGCGGGCTCCGGCCACGGGCCAGCCGTCTTTGCCCCATTCCAGGGGCTGAAGGTGCACAATGCGTCCGTATGCGCCTTTGTCCTGGAAATGCAGGAACCAGTCTCCGCCTTGGGGAGTCTGCACCCAGGCCCCCTGGTGAGGTCCGTTGCAGCGCGCCTCGCTCCCTTTGGGAGCATACATCACCACCTTCTCTTCCCAGGGGCCGTACGGCGAAGCGGAACGCAGTACCGTCTGCCATCCCGTCGCGACACCTCCGGCCGGAGCGAAAATGTAATAGTATTCTCCTCTCTTGTAGAACTTTGTGCCTTCGATGGTGGGCTGGCTGTCGTGTCCGTCATACACGATGCGGGCATGGCCGAGCAGGGATTTGCCGTCCGGGGCCATCGGAGCGACGAGGATGACGCTCTTGAGGCCGGCCCTCGAGCCTGCCAGGGCGTGGGAAAGCCAGGCCCGGCCGTCTTCATCCCAAAGCGGGCAGGGGTCGATTGCGCCTTTCCCGCGCCATACCCACACGGGCTCCTCCCAGCGCCCTGCCGGGTCCTGGGTACGCACCATAAAGATGCCGCGGTCGGGGTCGCCCGCGAAAATGTAGAACCAGCCGTCGTGGAAGCGGATTGAAGGGGCCCAGACGCCGTCACCGTGGCACACGCGCTCCCGCCCGAAGGGGTATTTGTCCAGCGCGGCGCCGACGAGCCGCCAGTGCACCAGGTCCCGCGAATGCAGCACGGGAAGCCCGGGAAGGCAGTTGAACGAAGATGCGGTCATCCAGTAGTCCTCCCCGACGCGGCACACGTCCGGGTCGCTGTAGTCGGCGTGCAGGATGGGGTTGGTGTAGCTTGGCTGCGGCCGGCAGGGAAGGGCGAGCAGCGCGAGGACGGCGAGGGAGGCAAGTCGTTTCACGGCTATATGGGAATTATTACAAATACGAGGGCGTCCCAGATGGCGTGGCTGACCACCAGAGCGGGCAGCGCCTTGGGACAGAACCGGTAGATAAGGCCCCACACGCCTCCGGCGACGAGCGCGGCCATAATGAGCATAAAGTTGAATGACCAGATGTGGATGAGGGTATAGATTGCAACGGTCGCGATGAACGAAAGGTCGCGGGCGTATCTGCCCTTGAAAATGTCATCCAGGCTGCGTTGCACAAAGCCCCTCCAGAAGAATTCCTCCGCGGGGCCGATAAGCAGGATCAGCAGGACCGCGATTACGGCGGGGGAGAATCCCTCTTTCATCGCATAGACGGCATTGACCTCCGGACGGGCGAAATCGAACATCGCCGAGGATGCCTTGTCTCCAATCCAGAAAATGCCCCAGAGCGCGAATGCGATAACTACGCCCAGGGTTGACTGCAACAAAGGCTTCTCTATTTTCGGCAGGTTCTTGAATCCGCCCGAGAATATGAGACCCAGGCTGGTCAGGATGATGGCCGACATAGCCATTACGAGCCAGAAATTGGGCCACCCTCCGGTCCAGGGGCTGAACATATAGAACCACAGCGCCGTTGCTGTGCAGACGGCAACGAGGACATTGCGCAGTTTCTTGCTCATACGAGGAGACCTGCGATGAAAAGCGAGAGGGACAGAAGTCCGGAAAACACCAGCTGGAGCTTTGCGGAGCCCTGGTCGAGGCCGCGCATAGCTTCGATGCCGATCTTGTCATATCCCGCGGCCTGCTTGAAGTTTCGGAATGCCGGCACTGCGGCGACAAGGCTCAGAAGCGCTGCCGGATGCAGCATCCCCAGCGCGACGGCGAGCACGATACACAGGAACGGGATTATCATATAGATACGGTACAGCACGCTGGAGGCCTTTCCTCCTATGACCATAGCGAATGTCTTGATGCCGGCATCGCCGTCCGACTTGATGTCGTAAGTGTTGTTGGCGTGCAGCACGGACACGGTGATTATGCCTATGGGGAGCGAGAGCACGAGGGCGTCGGCGATAAACTGCCCGGTCACGGCATACGCTGTGCCGAGCACCGGCAGGATGCCGAACACGATGAAGATATCCAGGTCGCCGAGGGCGTGGTATTTAAGGAAGGGGTAGAGTATTGTCAGCAGGACTCCGATGCCGCCTATGATCAGCAGCCCGGAGCCGCTCAGAAGCGTGATCCCGAGGCCGGCGGCTACTCCGACGGCGAAGAGTATTATGCTGAAGACCAGGTATTCACGGGGTTCGAACTTGTGGAATACCAGGTTCGGCACCGCGAAGGCGTTCTCGTTGTCAACCCCGCTGCGGAAATCGGCCCAGTCGCTGAGCAGGTTGCCGGCGGAATGCAGGACCACGATCCCGATAAGGGACAGGACGAATGCGATTACCGGGGTGGCTCCTGCTGGAATCTGCCCAGTGCTGAATAAATAAGCGAAAGTTGCTATGACCGGCATCGCCGATACCGGGAATGACCAGTATCGTGTGGCCGCGAACCATTCTTTAATACTGTGTTTTGCCATAATGGCGCGAATATACGAAAAAAGTGTAAATTTGTAGGATTAATAATTTTAGATATGAGACGATTCTGTGTAGCGGCTTTTTCCGCAGCGCTTTTGGTCTGTTGCAGCAGCCCCTCCCGTAAGGACATCCCCGTGTATCTTGACCCTTCGCGTTCCGTCGAAGAACGTGTCCAGGACGCCTTGCCGCGTCTGAGCACTGAGGAGAAGGTGGCGATGACCCACGCCCAGTCGAAATTCAGTTCGCCCGGCGTGCCCAGGCTCGGAATCCCCGAGGTGTGGTGTACCGACGGCCCGCACGGAATCCGTCCCGAAGTGCTCTGGGACGAGTGGGACCAGGCCGGCTGGACCAATGATTCCTGTACTGCGTTCCCCGCTCTTTCCTGCCTTGCAGCGACCTGGGACAGGGAAATGGCGCTGCTCTTCGGCCGCGGAATCGGCGAGGAGGCCCGCTATCGCAAGAAGGATATACTGCTGGGTCCCGGCGTGAACATCTGCCGCACTCCGCTCAACGGGCGCAATTTCGAATATATGGGTGAGGACCCGTTCCTCGCCGGCGCAATGGTGACCCCGTACGTGCAGGGTGTGCAGGAGAACGGAGTGGCCGCTTGCGTCAAGCACTTTGCCGTCAACAACCAGGAGACGCGCCGCACAGCCACGAACTCCGTGGTGGACGACCGCACCCTCTACGAAATATACCTGCCTGCATTCCGTTCTGCCGTACAGGACGGCGGAGCCTGGGCGATAATGGGCTCCTACAACCTCTACAACGGCGAATTCAACTGCCACAACAAGCGCCTGCTGCTCGACATACTGAAGGGCGAGTGGAGCTTTGACGGCGTGGTGGTCAGCGACTGGGGCGGCGCCCGCGACGACGACCAGGCCATCACGAACGGCCTGGATATGGAATACGGTACCTGGACCAACGGCCTGCGGGGAGCGCCTTCCGACAGCTACAACAACTACCATCTTGCCCGCCCCTATCTCGAGCGCATACGCGACGGACGCGTCGGGACTAAGGAATTGGACGACAAAGCTGCGCGCATCCTGCGCCTGATTTTCCGCACGTCGATGAGCGCCGTGCCGCACTACGGCAGCTTCAATTCCCCTGAGCACTATGACGCCGCGCGCCGCATCGCAGCCGCCGGCACCGTGCTGCTTAAGAACGACGGCGGACTGCTGCCGCTGAATGTCCCGAAGGGCGGGCGCCTGCTGCTCGTGGGCGAGAACGCCGTCAAGAAAATGGTGGTCGGAGGCGGTTCGTCCAACCTCAAGACACGCTATGAAATCACGCCCCTGGATGCTCTGCGTGAGGCTTTGCCCGACGCCCAGGTGGTCTGGGAGCGCGGCTACGTGGGCGACACGGGCTCCAGCTACAACAAGGTGGATACCGGGCAGGACCTCAGTGACCCGCGCAGCCCCGAAAAGCTGCTGTCGGATGCCCTTGCTGCAGCAAAGGACGCGGATGCTGTGGTGTTTATCGGCGGTCTCAACAAGAGCGCGAACCAGGATAATGAAGGCACGGACCGTCTGGACATCCGCCTGCCTTACGGGCAGGACGGACTGATCGAGGCGCTTGCCGCGGAGGTGCCTGATCTGATAGTGGTCAACATTTCCGGCTCTCCTGTGGCTATGCCTTGGGAAAAGAGCGTAAAGGCGATAGTGCAGGGCTGGTACGGCGGTTCGGAGTCCGGCAGGGCCCTTGCCGACGTGCTGACCGGGGCCGTCAACCCTTCCGGGCGTCTTCCCTTCACTTTCCCCGCCTCCCTTGAGGACGGGCCGCTGAAGAGCGAAAGGCAGTATCCCGGCATCAAGCCTGAAGGGGAGAAGTGGTGGCAGGAGTATTACGACGAAGGCGTGTTCGTGGGCTACCGCTGGTATTCCAGTAAAGGCATTCCGGTGCAGTTCCCCTTCGGTCACGGCCTGAGCTACACCAGTTTCGACTATGCTTCAGCCTCTCTCTCCAAGAAGCAGATAAAGGCCGCCGGCAGCTATTCCGTCTCCGACTCTGCCCTGGGACGGGAGGCGGTAGGCGCGACCGTGCGTATCGCCAACAGCGGCGGCAGGGATGGCGCTGAAGTCGTACAGCTTTATGTGTCAGCCCCTTCCGGCGGCGTGGAGCGCCCTGTCAAGGAACTGCGCGGCTTCGAGAAGGTGTTTGTGCCTGCGGGGCAGAGCAGGGATGTGGCCATCTCGCTTCCGCTCCGGTCCTTCACCCGTTTTGACGAAGCTTCGCACTCCTGGGTCGTCGATCCCGGTACATACAATGTCCTCGTGGGCTCCAGCTCCGAAGATATCCGTTGCTCACTGTCTCTGGAAATAAAGTAGGGGAGGAGTCCTCTACCAGACCTTGATACCGTTTTCCTCCATAAAGGCGAGGACGGTATCGTAGTTCTCGAACTTGGCGGTGCCGCCGAGGAATACCCGTACGGTGAAGCCTATCTTGCGGCTGATTTCATACAGGTTCTTCAGGGTCTCCAGCACGCAGTATTCCGCCGCGATGCCGCATACCACGACCTCGTCTCCTTCCCGGAAAAGGTCCTGATTCTCAATGTCGAAGTCCACGAAGGCACCGTATTCCTCCCTTTCGGGACGGCGCCCCTTGAGGATAAAGCGGACCTTGCTTTCCTCAAGTCCTTCGAAGACCTCGTCGGGAATCGACGCTCCGGCGGTGTGGTGCACGCAATGCACCGGCCAGGGACCGCCCTGCTCCTTGAAAGAGCAGTGCCCGAGAGGGTGGAAGTCGAGGGTGAAGTACACCAGGTCGAAATCTTTTTTGACGCGGTTGATTTCCGGAATCACGGTCGCGGCTCCGGGCACGGTAAGGGTGCCGTCTATGAAATCTTTCTGCAGGTCAACTGCAAGCAAAATCTTCCTCTTGGCCATATATATTGACGTTTAATCGCCCAAAGATAGTAAAAAATCACAATAATTGGGGATTGCCGTTTTATTGGCTCGTCAGTAATTTTGCGCCCTTTTTTGCGCAGACAGCCCCTGACTCCGGGCAGCGGGGCGGCCTCACCGTCGGAGGTTACGGAGAAGTGGCCCTGAGCCGCAATTTCTACAGTGACAATGTGTACCGTTACTCTTCGGCACCTTCCTCGGAGCCGTGTGGGCCAATATTTCGTGGGGCAGCTACTGGTCCTGGGATCCCAAAGAGACCTGGGCGCTCGTGACGCTTCTGGTATATGCGGGAGCGCTTCACGGAGGCAGCCTGTGTTTCCTTCAGAAGCCCCGGGCATTCCACGTTTATACCATAGTAGCGTTTGCGTGCGTGCTCTTTACATACTTTGGCGTGAACCTTGTGCTCGGCGGTATGCATTCATATGCCTAAGAGGTAAAAAGTTCTTGTTTTTCTAAAACAGAATATTTAAATTTGCCGAAATTTAAGAATTGTGTACCCAAATATGAAAAAGTTGTTCACCATCATTGCGGCTCTGCTCTTCGGTGTAATGGCATTTGCCCAGACCACAGCCACCACCCCCAGCCAGGACCTTAAGATTCAGTACAAGAGTTCCAGACTGGTAGGATACGATGTCGAACTCACGGTGCTCGTGACCAATATGTCGTCTTCCGAGGTGCTCGTCAACCTCGTCGGTGGTATCTACCAGACCGGAATGGGTGGATCCGTCGCATATGACAATGACGGCAACGTCTATGAACTCGGCAGCATCCTGGTCTCCGTGGCCAACAAGAGCCTGACGGACCAGTACAGCGCTATGACGTTCCCGTCCAAGGTTCCCGTGAAGTGCCACATCCTCATCAAGAACGTGGCAAAGGAGGCTGATTCCTTCACGAAGGTCAAGCTCTGCGTGCTCTGCCCCCAGCTTGACGTGAAGAGCATAGGCGCCTGTTTCGAACTTAACAACGTAAGCTTTAAGTAGGTATTTTGGCAAAGTTCAAAATAGCAGTTATAATGGCAGCCTTGTCTGCCATTTTTTTAGTCTTTCCGGCCTCTGCACAAAATAATAAGGAAGGGAAGCCTAAGAAGGACGTGCCCCCGGGGCTCCTGCCTGTGCAGCCTGAGCCCGCGAAAGGCACTGAGTCCCAAGACTTGATGATCTTGATGGACGATGCGGTGCTGCCTCCCAGCCCCGCTCAGGTACAGCCTCCGAAGAAGTACGAGATCGAGGATCCAGTGGTGGGCGTTCAGCCCGCGAAGCCGGCCAAACCCGAACAACCGGCAAAGCCTGAACAGCCTGCAAAACCAGAGCAGCCCGTCACGCCTGAGCAGCCGGTTAAGCCCGAGCAGCCTGAGCAGCCCGAGCAGCCGGCGAAGCCGGAGAAACCCGTCAAACCGGAAAAGCCCGCTAAGCCTGAAAAACCGGCCAAACCCGAGAAACCTGCGAAGCCGGAGAAACCTGCAAAGCCCGAAAAACCGGCCAAGCCGGAGAAACCCCAGAAGCCGGCCAAACCCGTGCCTCCGGCCGTTGTCGGCGGCCCCGTGGCTCTCGCCGGAATATCTTCCAACCTCTTCCTCGATGCCCTTACGGCGGTCAACCTGGGTATCGAAGTGCCCATCGGACGCCACTGGGGTGCCCATATCGGCATTACCACTCCTATGTGGAGCTCTGCTGACGGTATGCGCGCTATGCAGATTCAGTGTCTCGACCTTGGCGCACGTTACTATCTCAAGCCTTGGGAATACAGGGGAAGCGATGTCTATAAGGGATGGTTCTTCTCTGCCGCCGTGGCGACCGGAAAATACAATCTGGCCTGGAACGGTCAGGGCGTTCAGGGTACTGCCATCATAGGCGGTATCGGCGGCGGTTACACCTGGGCATTCGGGCCTTGGTGGAGACTCGACCTTTCCGGCAATATAGGTATGATGATCAGCGACTTCACTCGCTACGACCTAGTTGGCGACGGAGCTCTTCCCGGAGGCGTCATCCACAGCCGCCTTCCCGATCCGGGCTCTTTCAAGGTGACGCTGACCTATATGATTCACTACAATAAAAAATAGCGTATGAGCGAACTCAAGCCCTACTGCCACGAGGTCAAATACTATGAGTGTGACCGTATGGGTGTGACCCACCATTCCAACTACATCAGGTTTATGGAGGAAGCGCGCATCGACTGGATGGACCAGCTTGGCTATGGCTTCGAGCGTATGGAGGCGGAGGGCATCGTGTCGCCGGTGATGGCGATAGAATGCAACTACAAGCGCACTACGACCTTCAAGGATGTCATCGAGATTTCCATCAAGGTGGCCTCTATGAGCGAGCTCAAGATAAGTTTCTCCTATACGATGAAAGTCGGCGGCAAAATCGTCTGCACGGCTTCCAGCACTCATTGTTTCCTTGAGGCCGGCCGCCCTGTAGTGCTCGCGGACCGCTTCCCGGAACTCCATACCGCAATACTCTCAAGTGTACAGTCCAATTAAACTTGTTTATGAAAGATTCCCGCAAAGAAGAGGGCCTGAAGTCCCTCGGAAACAAGACAGAATATAAGGTTAACTATGCTCCCGAAGTGCTCGAAGCTTTCGAGAACCGCCATCAGGACCACGACTACTGGGTCCGTTTCAACTGCCCGGAGTTTACCAGTCTCTGCCCGATTACGGGACAGCCTGATTTTGCGGAAATACGCATCGGG
>ONLD01000014.1:0-56611 GCA_900318565.1 uncultured Bacteroidales bacterium | reverse complement strand
AAGCCTGAAACTCTATCTTTTCAGTTTCCGTGACCACGGCGCCTTCCACGAAGATTGCGTGAACATCATCCTCAAGGACCTCATCAGGTTGATGGACCCCAAGTACATAGAAGTTACCGGCTTCTTTACTCCCAGGGGCGGCATAAGCATCCATCCGTACACCAATTACGGCCGTCCCGGCACGCGTTACGAAGAGCTGGCGCTCCGCCGCCTGGAATCCCACGAATAACGATATGACCGCTCTCCGCATTCCCCTCCTCGCCGGCCTGGAAGAGACCGATATGGACACCGCCCTCGAACTTGGGGGCGCCCGTTTCATCGTGGACCGCGTCAACTGGCCCGATGCCTTCCCTTATGCTCCGCTCTGCGGCGGAAGAATCGCCCGCACCGAGGATTCCCTTATCGTGGATTTCCACGTCAGCGGACTTGACCTCCGGGTGCAGAATCTGTCGGATAACCAGCGGCAGTGGGAAGACAGCTGCTGCGAGCTTTTCCTTCAGGTGCCAGGGGACGATGCTTATTTCAATTTTGAAATCAATGCCGCCGGAAAAATCCTTGCGGCCCGCGGTACGGGCAGGGGCGACAGAGTGAAGCTGAGTGACGAAGACGTGGCAGGAATCATCCGTGTGGCGAGTGTCGAGGGCCCACAGGACCACGAAGGCGGAATCTGGGACTGGAGAGTCCTTGTGCTGATTCCTTTCGAGCTCCTCGGGCTGGACCCGGACAACCTGCCTGCAAAGCTTCGCGGCAATATATACAAGTGCGGAGACAAAACGGCTCATCCTCATTTTGTCACCTGGAATCCGGTCGGTACACCCTCACCGGATTTCCACCGTCCTGAGTTCTTCGGAGAGTTTTCTTTGTAGCTGACATCCTCGGCTAAATAACTAAAAAAGTGCGACAGAGATTCTTCTGTTGCACTTTTTTCTTGTTTTTATCGCAGATAATTAGTAACTTTAAAAGTTTTTTGGGCGAAAAAACAAGTTTTGATTAGGACGAGATTGGTTGTAATTCTGTTAGTGCTTGAGGCACTGTTGGTTAACGGGTTCGTCTCGCGCGCGCAAGCGCCAGACACACTCGCGCGGGAGGATAGTTCCCTTGACTCAATCGACATCCGCATCTCCCACGTTACCTATCCTGTGGACGCACATTTTGCGGTCTCGAAGACCGACCTGAAGCAGAATTTTTTATTCAACAATGCTTCCCTCGAAAGGATAGGCTCCGTGTTCAACGCCATACGCAAGCGCCCTACCCGTAAGCTTACCGGTATCCGCATCGTCTCCGGCGCTTCTCCTGAAGGCCCGCTGCATCTCAATCTCCAGCTGTCAGACAACCGCGCTGACGCGTTGCGCAATTATATCCTCAGCTTGGACAAGACGCTGGAAGACTCCCTGTTTACCATACGTTCGTTAGGAGAAAACTATGAAGGTCTTACAGAACTTCTGGCACAGAGCGACCAGCCCTGGAAGAACGACGCGATGGATATCATCTCCAGGACTTATCCCTACGAGTTCGATGGCAGGTATTATTCCAGCGAGCGCAAGGACCGCCTGAAGTCGCTTGACGGAGGGAAGGCCTGGGAGTATATGACAAAAGAATGGTTCCCTCTGCTGAGGCGCGCCCGTGTGGAATTCGAGTATGACGTTGAACTGTTCCCGGATCTTTCCAATACCATTCCCTATGCTCCGGCTCCATACTGGAGGGGGAATCTGGCTCCCCGTACCCAGTACAAATACCCCGAGCCTGACCGTTGGGCCGAGCGTACCATATTCGCAGTCAAGACCAACCTGCTGTACGATGCTGCGTGGGCATTCAATTACGGCCTTGAGCTGCCGCTCACGGAGCGCTTCTCCCTCTGCTGGGAGCATTATTTCCCCTGGTGGTTGTTCCGTGACAACCGCACCAGCCTCCAGTACCTTTCGCTTGGCGCTGAGGCTCGCTGGTGGTTCCTTCCCCAGCCTCGTGAAGCCACTCCTACAAGAGCTGTCCGGGACGCTCTCGTCGGGCATTACATCGGCCTCTATGGCCGCTGGCTGAAGACTGACCTGCAGTGGGATCTGCTGGGCTGCTACCAGTGCGTGCCCGTGGTGGGCGCCGGCCTGACCTACGGTTACGCGTTCCCTATCGCCAAGCACCTTAATATGGAATTCTCGCTGAGCGTGGGCTACGCCCGCATCCCTTACCAGCACTATACTCCTTCCGAAGACTGGCAAATTCTCTGGCGGGACCGCAACGACGTGGGCGTGCTCCACTATTTCGGCCCCACTCAGCTTCAGATTACCCTCGTGCGTCCAATTATAAGCCGTTACAAAGTGAGATGAGAGTCCGAGGATACATATCTGCGTTCGCTTCGCTGCTTGTGGCCCTGATGCTTGCCGCAGGTTGCAATTTCCGTCCCCTCAAGGAGACGGCGAACGTCAGCTATGTGCGCGTGTATGTGGACGAACAGATACTCAACGTGACTACGGGCTTCTACAACAAGGAATTCCGGCATCCCACTTACTCCCGTCCCGATATCCTGAGGGTCGCTCTCTTCGATGCCCAGTCAGGGGCGCTTGTCAGCGAGCGCTACCTCCGCAACCAGGGGGATGACGAGAGGGGCCATTACTACGACGGCTACATCATCGTCGAGCCGGGCACGTACGACTTTGTGGCATACAACTTCGGCACCGAGTCAACCGTGCTCAGCGAGGAGTACAATTGCTTCAAGATGTGCGCTTATACCAACGAAATTTCCTCGGCTGTGCGCACGCGTCTGCAGGAGGCGGCCGCTGCAAGCGCCAGTATGGCTGCCGCAGCGGAAGGCGCTGGGGCTGAAGATGTTGCGCCATACTCGCTGTCCGACGAGCCTTCCATACGCTACGATGCCGACCACCTGTTCGTATCTTCCGCTGAAGGACTGCAGGTTGCCGTGCACGGGGCAGTCGACACTCTTCGCAACAGCGCCGGAGAGCCGTGGTTCAGGGCGGAGAGCATCGTGAAGTCGTATTACATACAAATCGGCGTGCGTGGCATCCAGTACATTTCATCCTCTTCGTCGGTACTGTCCGGAATGGCGGCTTCGACGCGGATCATCGACCGCGACTTCGAGAGCGGCGGCTCCACCGCCCTGTACTTTGATATGACAAGAGGGCGCTACACCAAGTACGACCAGAGCTATGCCTGCATCTACAGCACGTTCGGCACTTTCGGGCGCCTCCCCGAGTCGGACAATGAAATCCGGGTGTCATTTGAGTTTATCACGACCTACGGCACCCGCTTTGAGAAGACCTTCGACATAAGTCGTAAATTCCTTGAAGAAGACGCTATAGTGCACCAATGGATAATCATCGAAGATGAAATTGTGATTCCTGCTCCGCCGGATCCGGACCCTAATCCGGACTTGGCGGGGGGACTTACCCCTTCGGTCGACCCTTGGGGCGATGTGGAAAGCGAATTTGATATTTAACTATTACATAACATATTAACTCATTTTATTAACTTTATCTTTATGAAAAAATTAATCTTCCTTGCAGCCGTGGCTTGCGTAGCGCTGGCTGGCTGCACCAAGAAAGAGGCGATTCAGACTGTCAGTGACGACACTCCCATCGCCTTCTCACCCATCGCCCAGAAGGCAGCCACCAAGGCTGAAGTCTTCGGTGAGCAGAATGCTACCTACACTGCAGGCACCTCTCCCAGCTACGAGAAGTTCCTCGCGTATGCGGCTTACACTGAGGATGCCTCGACAGCTCCCAGCGTCGATTTCTTCCCCGCAGCGGGCGTGGAGTGCGTTTATAATGCAGCAACTGCTCCTGCAGATTTCTGGGCTCCTTCCACGTCTTATTATTGGCCCAAGGCCGGCTTCCTGACATTCCGCGCATTCTCTCCTTCAGTGCTGACTCCTTGCTCCGGTACTGTTGCCAATGCCTGGACAAGCGGTATTACCATCACCGATTTTGTCGCAAGCACCAATATGGACCAGCAAGTCGATGTGCTCTATTCCGACACTGAGGCATATAAGCAGCGCAGTATGTATAATCCCGAGAACGGTGCCCTGTATGATGACAAGACCGGAGACGACAATACCGCGTGGGCTCACAGCGGCGTCAACCTGACCTTCCGTCACGCCCTTTCCTCCGTCCAGTTCCGTGTCATTACGGACCAGGATTATGCTGCTTCCGCAACAGCAAAGCACGAGTTTACAGTGACTAAGATCGAAGTCCTGAATGTCAACAATAAGGGCAGTTTCAATGAGAACCGTGCAGCTGCTACCGGCAACGCATACGCCAATGCCGCCGCCGGGTCCGTCACTTTCAACAAGGACAACAGCGTCGCCAACACTCCGTACTGGACTCCTACCGCAACTGACGTTGTCACCTATCCCGTATTCAGCGGCTCGCAGGCTGTCGCCACTACCGGTGACTTCGGCAACTTCGGCAAGGCAATGCTCCCTATGCCCCAGCTTCTTGGCGGTCACGGCGCTTCTGCAGACCAGGACGTCACTGTCAAGGTGACTTATGACTACAAGTTCACGCTGAACGGAGCAGAGCACAGCTATACCGGCCTTACCACCCAGATTTCCCTCGCCGGAAAGAAGGCCCAGAAGTACAATGGCGCCACCGAGGAATATACTGTCAATCAGTGGCTTATCAACCATAAGTACCTCTACACTCTCGTGTTCAAGCTGGATCCTATCATCTTCGATCCTAAGGTGGAAGCTTTTGTCGAGGTATCCGACATCAACATCGATCTGCCTTACCAGAACATCTAATGCTTAAAGGAGGCACATATTCGCTGAGGGTCGCCGCGGCAGCGTTGCTGTTGTGGTCGGCCCTAGGCGGAGCGTGCTCCTGCACACTCGCTGAGCGCTACGACGATACCCTTAAGCTGCGCCTGACCTTTGACCCTGTGCTCTATTCAGCCAGCAAGGCCGAGGGTCTGGGAGAATACCCTGAGGGTGTTGATTTCGGCGTGGATGTGTGGGATTACCCGTCGGGAGGGGAGCTGGGGGAGGCCTCGGCTTTCCTCTCCCGAGAGCGGGTAAGCTGCATCTCGGGCGAGTGGACCACTGTCCCTTCCGTCAACTGGCCTTCGGGCAAGCGGCAGCTCGCCGTGCTCGCCCATTCGCCTTTCGGATGGGCCGACCGCATCTCGCTGAGCTCCGGAGTGGAGTTCCGCAATGTGGATACATACTCGGACCAGACGGACCTCCTGTATATGGAACTTTCGGAAGGTCTGGACAAGAGCCAGGGAGGCACCGTCAGCGTGCCTTTCCGCCATGCGTTGTGTTATGTGGATTTTGCAATCCGCAGCAACGCTTCTGCCTCGGAGAGCGTCAATGTGCAGCAGGTGAGTCTGGCTTCGCTTCGCTGCTCCGGCAGTTTTTCTTCGCTTCCTGAGGCTTCCTGGACGGTCGGCGGACCGTTCCGCGAAGTCTTGTTCTACAACGGCCTTACCCCTGTGGGCCAGGAAAATACGCGCCTCCCCGGAGGCCGCTGGACTATCCCGCAGGGGGTGAATTCCGTTGTCAGGGCAAGGATCCAGTATGTCGGCAGCAACGGAGTTATCCACCTGCTGAACCTGGAGTCCGATCCCCTTGTCAAGACCCTTGAGGCGGGCCGTCACTACACGGTCGTGCTGTCTTTTAATCCTGACGGGGAGTCCCTCATACTGGACGATACCGTAATATCTTCAAATCCGTTCTATGAATAAGAGCAACGCCATACTTATCCTGGTCTCACTGCTTCTGCTGCCCGCAGGCTGCACGCGCACTCTTGCCGAGATGCGTGACGAGACTCCCGTTGCCCTTGTCTTCAACACTCCCGCAGTGGGGCCTTCGACCAAGGCCGATCCTGGTGCCCCCAATGCGGAAATGGGCGTGAACTATAGCACCAGCGAGCATTTCAGCGTGTATGCGCTGGCCCACACGGCGCCTTTCGCTTCCCTGACCACCCCTGCAGAACTCAGCAATTATTACATTGAGAACGAAGAATGCGAGTGGGAACCTTCCATCAATGCCTGGGCTCCGCAGCATCCTTATTTCTGGCTGCCTCCTGCAGTCGGGAGTTTCTACCTCAGCTTCCAGGCATATTCGCCTTCTGCTGCCCGGGACGACTGCAGCGTGAGCCACGACTGGACCGGCGGCTTCTCGTTCTCGGGCTTCCGTCCCCGTGCGGTTGGAAGCCAGTATGACCTTCTCTACAGCGACCGGCATCTCGACAAGCAACGCCCCGACTATACTCCCGGAGTGCCTTATGACGAGATATCCGGTGACGGCGCTGCGTACAACGGCATCGACATCCGTTTCCGCCACGCCCTCAGCTCTATACGCTTTAAAATCAAAGCGAACGTGGACGAGCACGCCATCCAGACAATACGCTTGCAGAGCATACGGGTGATAAATGTCTGGGATAAAGCCAGTTTCGCTCAGCATCTGGACGGCGGCACTCCTGTCTGGACTCCTGACGGCGATGCAGCGGAAGTGTCTTACTATGCTTACCGCAACACCGGCGCGGCCGCTTCCGGAGTCCAGCTCACAAGTACCCCGTACGTGGCTCCCGACCTGCTGCTGCTAATCCCCCAGAACCTTGATCACGGTACGAACCACGTGAAGATCGAGGTCCGGTATTCCCGTACTACCGGTGGCAGCACGTCAATCACCACCGACACCATCGACCTTGTGACCGGCAAGTCCGGAAGCTATTTCCAGTATGACGACGGAGGGACTCCCGTCAACATCGAGGAATGGAAGATGGGTTATCGTTATACTTACAACTTTACCGTTAACTTGTTCAAGATTTTTGTCGATCCTACCGTAGATCACTGGAATGATCGAGGGAGCATCGAAATAGATATTTAATGCCCTGATGAAAAGATTCTGCACATTCTATGCGGCCGCTGCGCTCCTCGTGCTTCCTGCTTGTGAAAAGCAGGAAGGAGAAGGGATGTCGGCCATACAGTTCGAGGTGATGCAGGAGCCTGCGCGCACCAGGGTAATGGTGGGCGATGACACCACCCTTCAGAACTGCTGCACACCCGTCGCTGACGGTGGCCTGGGTCAGTCAATCGGCCTCTGGGCTGCAATGACGGACGCTGCCGGGCGCACCGTCAATGACGTGTTCAGCGGCGTGCGCCTGCGCTGGGTGGCCCGCGCGGGCGGCCACGAAGACAATCCTGATGCAGATGAAGAGGATGTGTCAAAACGTCAGTTGTGGAATACGGTCATCACGGACGGCGGAAGTGAAAGGGAGGGAGAAGTGTACTGGCGTCCCGGCGAAACCTACCGTTTCCGTGCATACTATCCTGCCGGAGTGGAACTTCGGGAGAACACGAGCGCCACAACCTTTATCGCGGAGTACCGTGCGGACCAGCGTCAGGACGATATGATGGCCGCTTATCAGAAGGTGGCGTTAAATACCCTGTCCGACCTTCAGCAGCACGTGCAACTGACAATGAAACATATGCTGTCGGCAGTGAAGTTTACCTTCCGCTTTGCCGATGACTTTCCGACCACCGATTATCTTACCGGGGTGTGGCTTGAGAATACAGCTTCCGGACACTTCTTCAACTATGGGCTGCTGGTATATGGCGACGGTACCGAGGCTGGTGCGGAGACGATTCAGTGGTACTCGATTTATGCCCCCAGGGAAGGGGAGAAGATGTATGAGTGGACTACTTCTCCCGGCTACGAATTTTCAAATTCCGTCGCGACACGTGCAACAGCTTACGGCGCTGCCGGGACCGTCTCCGGAGCCCTTTATACGGACAATGATAATTACATATATATGATTCCGCAGGCTTTGCCTTCGGGGACGGATCTATGCTTTACGACCCGCAACTCCTCGGGCTTCGTGTTCAGGGTGGCGCTCCCGACATCATTCATCGATGCGGCGAGCGTGGCGCATAACACACTTGAGCCGGGATGGAGGTATCAGTTCAACGTGGTCATCAGTCAGCTGAACGTAGAGCTCTACATCACCATCAAGCCTTGGAACGAGCTGGAATCTTCATATACCATTAATTTTTAGCGGATGAAAGCAGCAGGATACATATTTTCAGTGTTTGCCTCTTTGTTTCTGTGCCTCTCTTGTGGAGAAATCCTGCCGGAGCGGCACGACGGGGAGCCTGCCGACCTGACGTTCACGATAAGCATTCCCGAATTGTACTATGGTACCAAGGCCGGCTATGCCGACGGAGATGTAAAGCCGTCCGATGCCAGCTCGTGGCCGGATTGGGAGCAGTTTGTGGATGGGCAGGCGTTCTATCGCCTGACGATATTCCTGGTGCGTTCGAGTGACAATACGCTAGTCGCCTATCGCGATTTTTACTCCGACGGCGGCACCCTTAATGATTATTGTGCCGAGCCGGGGCGGGAGAACGGTTTCTGCGCCGCCGACGGCACCCTGCTTGACGCTACTGCTACAAAGGCTGTGGCAGCACGCGCTCATTTCAGCTATATGTATCCGCTACACGGAGGTTCAGGCTCGGTCGAGAAAATGCACTCCGGGGATTATAGGGCGATAGTATTTGCCAACTATTCACCAGTTTCAGGAGTTAGCTCCGGGAGCGGTGCCAGAAGCTACGGAGGCCTTAAAGATAACGGCACTGATTTTACATCTCTGGTGGATGGTATTATCACTGCGTTCAATTCCCATCTTACGGATGGCCTTTCAGATTTCACGGCATCGAACCCTTCCTACGAAGCTTTCTTCAAGTATGACATCCGCACCCTCAAGGCCGATGGTAGCTACAGCGGTAGCGCGGCTGAAGATTATGTGTGTGAACAGCGTCCACAGCCGCTTTCTTTTATCAAAGACTTTCTGGTGCTCTCAGGCACACAATATGTCTCCGGGGAACTCATCCGGACTTATTCGCGTATTCGATTGATACTCAATAATGATAGTTTGGTTGAGAATCTTTCTCTCAACAGCTTCGTCTTTCAGACTCCCTTTTCCCAAAAGCAGACTTATCTCTTTGATTTCGGGGACGATGCGAAATATGCCGAGTTCGCCGCGGGCGTGGGCACTCCTTCCCTTAGTTCGGATTATGCCATACACAAGTATCCCGGAGACGGTCTTGTCGTGGCTCCCGAAGGAAATGCAGTGCTGTACGATGCCTATATCCTCGAGAGCAAGAGAGGTGCAGGGGAGTATCAGTATAAGGTTGATTTGGAATATAAGGGTATCAGTTCTCCGGAAGTTATGCTCGGCAGCGGCACTCCTATACGCACCCTTGCCGAACTTAAAACAGCTTATAATTCAGGATATTTCAAGTATCTGATTAAAGTAGTGGGCAGTGACAGGGGCTTCCTTTTTGATAATACGCTCAATTCTTCCGATAGCCCGGATAATCAGCGTGTCGTGGTTGAGAATTATAATGTCCAGGAATCCGGCGTAAAGTGTTGGCTGGATGTGAATTATAAAAAGGGAGGCCCCCAGTCGCCGACGGTAGTTCCTAACAATTTGGTCCTTTCCCGCAGGGACGGTGGCGCAATCACAGACCTTCGTCTCGATACGGATTATCCCGGTTTCGTGTGGTCTTTCGAGCGTACCGGCGACTGGGGATTCTTTATTTCGAATGAAGCTACCGGACAGTATTGGGACAACAGAATAATCAACAATACCGCAAATCAGTATCGTCTGCGCACCACTTTGCTGGGTTATTCTTCTTATATACCGGTGGATTTTGTCAACGGAACGACCAAGGGCATTGCTTTCCGGAATTCAGTATCCTCCAGTAATATCTGCTATCTCCACCGTGACGGTTACGGCAACGTTGACAATAAGAAGAGCAACACAAATGATATGTGGGTGCTGTATCCTTGTCGGAGCGACCAGAATGCCCAGGTGACGAAGCTTGTCAACTTACAGATCCTGGACCCGCTATCGCACCAGCCTGAAGACCTGGAGGAGCTGAGGCGCAACGATTTTATAAAAGTAAACATCTTCGCTTCCATACAGCCTGACGGAGGAGTTATCCTTTTCAAGGTAATTCCCTGGGTGCCGAAGGAAGCTGAAATTGTATTCGAATGATTATGAGGAGATTTCTATATATAGCCCTGATTCTTGCCTCTTTGGGCCTGTCTGGATGCACTCGCGAACCAGTACCTTTTGACGGCACTGTGGGCGGGGAAACCTGGGTCACGATTCCTTTTGTCAATGCTTCCTTCGGCTCCGTGGACATAGCGACAAAGAGCGATACCGGCATCGTGGGGGAGTCCCGTGTAAAGAATATCTTCCTCTTCATTTTCTCCACAGACGGCACCAAACGTCTGTATGCCCATTTCTTTGATTCCCGCAACCTGGGCACAGAATCCGATATTATGGCGGGTAATTTCGACGGCTGGTGGCTAACCAACGCCACTGATCGTTCAGACAAATACGGAGCATATACAATCGGCAGCCCGGACGAGAGTAAGTGGACCCACGGAGGTATGCGCATCAAGGCCCCTGCAGCCGAAGGCAAGATTTATGCGGTGGTCAACATTGACGGTGATATGATCAACGTTTCGCCGGAGAGTCTTAACCTCATCCGCACCGAATCTGCCCTTAAGGCGCTCACCGCCCATTTGCACCAGCCTACGATCCAGCGCAACGGCTATTTCCCTATGACCGGGGTAAAGTCCCCGGTGAAGATAGTCGGCGGCAAAGATAAGGTCCAGTATTACAACGGGAGCACCTGGACGGAAAACTGGTATCTTGCCCTTGAACGTATGGATGCCAAGATCCAGTTCAACATACAGGTGGACCTGGGCTCATCCAGTTTTGACGGCGTAGAGACTTATCGCGAGCTGAAGCATTTCCAGCCAGAGAGCTGGCAGGTGGTCAACGTGCCCAAGGGCTGTACCGTCTTTGCAGACGCTGCGGCCACGGCGGACACTGATGCCGCTGAAGCGGAAGGCTATTTCGATTCTATAGCGATACCAACCGAGACCGTGGAGGACGCCGAGACCGTAGCTCCTGTCTATGGCTTCACTTTCTATATGATGGAGAACCGCGAAAGCGCACACAAGAACGCGTCCGTATCAGGTGCGAATGCTGCCGAGAAGTACCATAAGCGGGAAATCCGCAAGAAAAAGGCGGATGGCAGCTATCTTGTGGAATCAGGGGATATGTGGGAATATGCGCCGCAGTGGGGTACTTACGTGATCATCAAGGGCACTATGAATATGGAAGTTGAAGTGTCCAGCGAAGCGAAGGAGCAGACGCTCTGCGCTGACGTGACATATATCATCCACCTCGGGGATTTCGGCTCTGATCAGGACAATTACGATATCATACGCAACACATATTACACTTACACGGTGCACATTAAAGGTGTGGATGCGATTACGCTCGAGGTATCTTCTTCCCAGTTCGGCCCGTCTCACGTGCTTGAGAACAACAGCGGCGCGATGGGTGCCGTGAACCTTGCCAAGGAATCGGCGTTTACATTCGACGCGCACTATGGCCAGAGGGTTTTCTGCTTTGACGAGAGTCATATAGACGTGAACCACTGCTTCTGGTATGTCAAGACTCCCTACGGACTGGAGGGCATCCCTCCGAGAATCGGCGGGGCGGATATCCCTACAGGTTACGACTACAAGTGGGTGCATTTCAAGGTGAACACCGTGGATAACAGTGCTGTAGCTGATTCCACCCGTTACGGGAAGTTCCCCTATATGCACAACAACCAGCCCTATCCCGGCGACGATAGTCCTCAGTTGATGACTGTAGTGCAGTTCTGCCAATACCTGCGCGAGCAGAAAATCGCTTTCGACAATGGTGACGAGAACGATTTTCGCGATGAATACGACCAGGAGTGGTATGACTGGTCTTTCCGGGCATCCGATATAGAGCACGGCATTACGGGCGGTGACCTGAATTCCCGTACGGACCTTAGCGCAGCGGAAAAAGAAGCTATGGCCCAGGCCAATGCCCACCGCCGGAGGTTGTATGTCACTGTCTATGTGGACGAGTTCTATTACGAGGCTGACCCCATAACGCCGGAGAAGCATCCCAAGGACTTCTGGAAGACTTTCTGCAATCAGCCCAACAGGATGATGTTCCTGTTGTGCGACAGCCAGTTCAGCCTTGACGATGACAGTTCTGCTACCGGGTCCGTAATCACAATACGCCAGCGGGCAATCCAGACTCCATACAATCTTACACGCTCCGAGTCGGAACTCAGCGAGGGCTGGGGAACGGAAGTCGTTGATGAAACTGAAGGTCTGGTATGGTTCTATAGTCAGGGTGAGCACGCATATAGCAGAGGACGGAATTATCCCGGATTCGCTGACGAAATTCCAAATTATATCTCACTCCCCGTAAATAGCAAATTCAATGGCAGATATAACACGGTTTCCAACTGGCAGTTCCTTGTCGGGGGGGCGTGGATGTCCGGGAAGAAGTGGTCCGACCACCTTGACTTTGAGGCATATAATGATGCCAGCTATGTGTTCCTGAAGGATGATCCGGCGGATGATTCGGATGCAACGATGCGCTGGTCCTGCCTTATGCGCAACCGTGACAATAATGGTAACGGCACCATCGAACCGGAGGAGGTCCGCTGGTATATGGCATCGAGCGAGCAAATCATTGACCTTTATCTTGGGGGGCAAGGACTTTCAGACGAGGCAATGACTTATTCTCAAGCCTGGGCCAACCGTAGCGGTAGATTCCCTAGTACTGACCCGTGTTTCCCTAACGTGGACCGCTGGCGCCAGCACTATATTTCCAGTACTATCAACAGGAATTCAACCGTAGGCAAAAATTTGCCCGATATGATCAGGGCAGAGGAAGGGCCGAATATCGGAAATGGCTATTATCATATGGATGTCTATTGGGACAATAGTCATAAGCAGGGACGTTTCACGACCCGATGCGTGCGTAATTTGGGTCGGGATGCAGTTGAACTTGACCCTTCAACGGCCGCTTCGGTCATCGCCGATATGGACCAGATGCCGACGGCTCTGGTGGAAGCTACGCCATCGAGCGCTACAGTTGACGGCAACACTACATACGTATTTGACTGCCGCAACGTGAACGAAAAATCCCTTCGGTATTATTCTTCTTTCGAGCTCGAGCCGGAAAGTGAATTCGGGCAGAGCGCACGTCTGTGGAAGCGCTTCGAGACAGGTCCATATATCACAATATCTGATTTCAGCGGTAGTAATAAAACTTACGACAACTATAAATACATCTATAACCTTCTGAACGAAGGCCGTTCAATTTGCCCGGAGGGCTACCGAATCCCTAATTTGCGGGAAGGAGCCGTGATGATGATTTTTGCCCATAAGAATTTCTGGAACAATTGTGCGAACACAATGACCACAAACTGGATTTATTGTGGCCCGAAAGAGTCCGATGGTGGATTTGGCGGCACCGGTTTCGACTATGCATCAACCGGCAACTCTACGGAAAAGACCAAAGTTACACCGGTCATTAAGGGTAAAGACGGCCGAGTGACACTTGGTGAGAATGGCTGTAATACAATCCGTTGCGTCCGGGATCTCCCGGATTAGGCTCTCTCCACGATTTCCTTCATCTGCGGCACCTTGCTCAGCGCGGCCTTGAACAGGGCCCACTGGTTGCGGGTGCGGACGAGGTTATGCTCGGGGTACTTGATTTTGTAGTACGTATCCCCGTTGATGTAGTCCGTGAGGAAACGTACTGCCTGCATATAAGGGAACAAGCAGGCCGCGTAGGGCAGGTTCTCCCTTTCGACCTTCGTCAGGAATCCTCCTGCCGATTCGAGGTAACCGCTTGCGAAGGCCTCGAAAATGTCCATCCTGAAATCCACCTTGTCCGCCGCAGGATCGTCTTCCGGGAGGGTGTTGGCGGCCGTGCGCAGGAAGTCGCCGAAGTCCGAAAATACGAAAGAAGGCATCACGGTGTCGAGGTCGATGACGCAGAGCACCTGCCCGTCGGCGTCGAATAGGATGTTGTTCACTTTCGTGTCGCAGTGGCAGATGCGTTTGGGAAGTATGCCCTCGCGGTGCATCCTCTCGGCCTTGCACATCTCTTGCTCCCACTCTTGCATTTCACCGACGAGGGCTGCAATTTCCGGAATGGCCATACGGCCGGCGGCATCGGCATTGACGGCTTCGTGCAGCTGGCGGGCACGCAGCTCCATATTGTGGAAGTCGGGAATGGTCTCACCGAGCTGCTCGGGAAGGTCGGCGAGCTGCGCCTGGAACTGCCCGAACGCAAGACCGGCGATGCGGGAGTGCGCGGGGTCCACGGTCTCGTGCGTGTAGGAATCGCGGATGAGCACCGACATACGCCAGCACCCGCCGTCCTCTTCCCACCAGCTGCGCCCGGTTTCGGGGCAGGGGAGGAAGCGCAGCACGCGGCGCTCGACTTCGCTCACGCCCTGCTCTTCGAGCTTCGCCCGGATGTGGGCCGTCACGCTCTCGATGTTGTGCTGCAGCAGGGCCACGTCCTTGAAGATGCCGGTGTTGATGCGCTGGAGCACGTAGTCGTCTTTTCCGTCCGTGCATACGCGCAGCGTGTCGTTTATGAGTCCGGAGCCGAGAGGCTTGATGTCGGTGATGTTGCCTTCGATGGCGAAGCGGCGTGCGATTGCGCGCAGGGAGTCTTGTGTAAGCATATCAATTGTAGTCAGTGTACAAATATAGCAATGTTTTTCTATATTTGCGATATGAGAAAAGCAGTAGTCCTGGCGGTTATTCTGGCCGTGATATGTGCCTGCGGACCCAATCGGGTGGTGCTTGGCGACGAAAGATTTGAAGAATATCTGCCCCTCCTGGAGGGACGGCGCGTGGCGGTGCTCAGCAACCAGAGCGGCATCGTGGGCGACAAGGTCGTGAACTGGTGCCTGCAGGGCGGGCAGGAAGTCACGGAAGCATCCGCCGGCGTGCCTTTCGGGCAACCCTCGGACACTGCGCGTCCCGTCGAGTACGGGCCGCATCTTGTGGACGTGCTGCTGGAAAAAGGCGTTGACCTGGCGGCTATCTTCTCTCCGGAACACGGCTTCCGAGGCGCTGCCGACGCCGGGCAGCACGTGGACTCCGGCGTGGACGAGAAGACCGGCGTGCCCATCCTTTCGCTTTACTCCGGCGGTGAACCTATGCCCTCGGCGGAAGATATGGGGCGCTTTGACGTGCTCCTTGTGGACATCCAGGACGTCGGCCTCCGCTACTATACGTATTACGTCACGATGCAGCACCTTATGGACGCCTGCGCGCTGTATGGCAAGCAGGTCATCGTGCTCGACCGGCCCAATCCGAACGGCTTCTACGTGGACGGCCCCATACTGGATATGCGCTTCAAATCCGGCATAGGCTCGCTTCCCGTAGCGATGGTGCACGGTATGACGCTCGGGGAGCTGGCGCTGATGATGAACGGGGAAGGATGGCTCCGGGACTCACTGAAATGCGACCTGACTGTGATACCCTGCAAGGGATACCGTCACGATATGCACTGCACGCTGATAGTGCCTCCTTCGCCCAACCTTAAAGATATGCGCTCGATTTATCTTTACAGCTCCACCTGTTTCTTCGAAGGCACCAACGTGACGGCGGGGCGCGGCACTCCCTGGCCTTTCGAGATCTACGGTCATCCTCTGATCCAGGGTAAGGAGTTCAGTTTCACGCCCCGCAGCATCCCTGGGGCGCGGCATCCTCGCTACCAGGACGAGCTTTGCTATGGAGAAGACCTGAGGGGGAGGCCACTGGAGGATATCTGGGCAAAAGGCATAGACCTCAGCTATCTGCAGGATGCCCTGGCGCATTTCCCCTCCGACAGCGCCTTCTTTATGCGCCGCAGGCATTTCGAGCTGCAGGTGGGAGTGGATTACGTGCGGGATATGATTCTTCGCGGGGAGCCTGCGGACGCAATAAAGGCCTGCTGGCGTCAGGATACGGAGCGTTTCCTGGAGCAGCGCAGGCCTTATCTGCTTTATCCGTAGCTCCTAGAAGGAGAACTTGTAGCCTATTCCGATTATTGTGTTGAGGGACCTGTCCCAGGTCAGGGATTTCAGGTAGGTGCCGGTCTTGTCCGTGTCGATGTTCTTGTCGTAGCAGTAGTCCAGCATAGCATATATGTCCAGGGCGGAGCGCTTCGAGAGTTTCCATTCCACGCCGAGGGCGCCTCGGATACGGTTGAAATAGGCATCGTCATAGCCGCCGAACCGGTAGTCGGAGTAGGCGAGGCTCGTAGTGCTCCAGGTGGCGCTGAGGCTGGGGTCGTTGAAAATGTTTCGGGCCTCGATGTAAGCGTATGGCTCCACAGGCTTCCAACCCTTGTACTGCACTTTGATTCGGGACTTCAACAGCAGGGGATTGCGCACTTCCTGATATGGATTCAAGCTCTCAGTCTTGTGGGTAAGTCGCAGCTGCTCCTTCAGCGAGAAGCGCCAGTCGCCTGTCTTGTAGCTGAAGGTCAGGCTCGCGTCCAGACGGTGCCGCGGCGTCCATTCTCCGGCATTGAGACGGTGGTGGTAGATGAAAGTGTAGCCGGCGCCCGCCTTCAGCCAGTCGGTAATCTTGTAGCTCAGCCCGATCTCTAGCTGGTGACGGTCCAGGCTGGAGAAGGTGCCCTGGGTGCGCAGCTGGTAGCCGGCGTCAAGGTGGAGTCCCTTGGCCAGTTTCCAGTCCAGTTCGATGGCGGTGCGGGTGCGGAAATCGCTGCTCAGGGCGCTGGCCGTGCCCTGCCCCGCGGCCGGAAGCACGGCCAGCATCAGGCAGACGGGGATGGTCAGGATCTTTTTCATTGCACGAAGTCTTTAGCTTTGGTGAGTTCCCCTATAGTGGAGCTTTCGCCCTTCCCGAGGGTGTATTGTACCTTGATGTAGGCGGCGTCGCGGAGGAAATCTACGTGGCCGATTTCGACCGAATCCACTTTGACGCCTGTCCTTTTCTCGAGGTCCGCGATGAGCTCTGCGCGCTTCTGGGGCACGATAAGGTCAATGCGGTCGTAGAGCACGAGCCGGGTAGCGTTCTGGGGGCGTGAAAGCCCGTTTTCCAGGAGCCAGACAAGGCCGATTACCAGGATGTTGGATGCCGCAAGTACGGCGAGCGAGCCCCAGCTGAGGGCGTAGTGCGGGAAGTCGGTGTCCAGCCCTTCCAGTTTGTAAAGAGGCGAGAGGCCGTTGACCGCCGCCACCGCGATGATGATGAACAGGTAGGTCATCTCGCGGATAGGCACGGTCTCGGTGCGGTAGCGGATGACTCCGAAAATAGCGAAAAGGCCCAGGGTGAGGCCCACGCCCACCTCGGCGTTGCCCATCATAAAGAGAAGCAGCAGCATTGCGGACGAGAATACTACGAAAGTGAAGTAGTAGTCGCGCCTGCGGCTTTTGCGGTAGTAGAAGAATTGTACGAGCAGCCAGCACACGGCAAGGTTGAGGAAGAATCTCAGGCCGAGTTCTGTCAGGCTCTGGGTGGTGGTCATCATTGCATCGGTGATGGTCTGGACATCCAGCACATTCTCGTCGGCGAGGTCGAAGCCGCCCTGCAAATCGGTAAGTGTCATATCAGTTTGTTGTTTATTTGTTTTTCTATCCGTCTGATTTTAAGCTTGAAGCGGTTGGACTTGACGTCCGGGTCCGTGAGCGTGACGCCTATGCAGTATTTGCTTATCCTGACGGGTTTCACCCTGTGGTCCAGAAGAATCTTGCGCATAGGGCTTTCCGCCCTTCCGTCCTGCTTCAGTTCTATTATTACGGCGTCCCGCAGCGATGCCTCCCTTCCCGTCCGCGGGTTGCGGAAACCCAGGCGGCTGTCAATCGTGAGCCTTTCGCTCATTGCGGGGTTGACCAGGGTTATGCGTCTGAACACGGTTTCCAGCGAAGGGCTCAGCTGAGAGGCGCTGTAGGCAGATTTCTCTTCCAGGAATGCGCAGGCGCCGTCGTCCGAGCTGAAATCCTTGAATTCCGCGACGGGGATTTCCAGGCGCTTTTTCTTGGTCCTCCCGTGGTTGTTCTTGCGCTTGATTTCCAGAAATCCAATGCCGGAGTCCACATAGATGCGAGTGCGCACCTTCTGCCTTACCAGACGTCGGTTGTGGTGGTCCAGGAACATCTGCAGCGCCGGGGTATCGTAGTACAGGGTGTCGTAGGTGGCTATTTTGGAGCCTTCCGTCTCCAGGGCCCTGTATCCTTGGGCGCCGGCGTCGGCGAGTATCCCGAGGAGCGTGGCCTGGTCGGTGAGGAACTTCGAATCCGTACGGTTCATCAGTTTCACCCCGTCCATCTCCTCCAGGGATATGCTTCCCAGTCCTGCCAGTACTTCCTTAAACATCTTGGGTAATGTATTCAAAAACCTTGATTGTCTGGAGCTTGCCGCGGCCGTCGTAATTGTACTGAGTGTGCTTGCGGCCGAACTCGTTGTAGGTGTATTTCTTTACCGCTTCAAGCTTGTTGTATTCATTGTAAATCAGCTCGCGGGAGACTTTCCCGTCGGCGCCGTATTCGTAGCGCTTGCGCCATTTCTGGCGGCTTCCGGAATACTCGATTTCCTCTATCTTCTTGCCTTCGGGGCTGTAGGTGGTCACGTGGTCGAGTACGCGGGCGTTGGTCCTGGCGTCGGTGTTCCATTCCTTGATGACCAGGTTCTTCTTGTTGATTTTCTGCACTTCCTGGGCTTGCAGGAGAGGCAGGGCGAGCAGCAGAGCCGCCGCAAGGGTGAGTATTCTTTTCATTACCGGCGGGAATTAGATGAATAGCTGCTTAAAGACACGTTGCTTCCGCCGCTTGCCGAGCCTTCGCAGGCACCGTTGCCGTCCCAGATGGAACGCTCGCCGCTTAGGGTGGAGCCGGATTTGAGAGAGACGCTCTTGCCGCCGGAATAGACCACCAGCGAACTGCCGGAGGAAGGCGTCTTGAAGGAGATCATTGGATTGGAAGAGGAGTCGTAGAGCGTCAGCCAGGCGCCTTTGCTCCAGCCGCTTGCGCTGTAGGCGCTGCCGGTGATGCTGCTGCCCGATTCCAGGCCGCCGACGGCAATCACCGTGCCGCTCTTGAGGTAGAGCTTCTTGCCGCCTTCGGTGTTGGCGTCGAGGGCCACTTCAGGCGAGCCCTTGGTGCACACTGCATATACCGTGGCGCCTTCGATATTTAGATTGCCGTTGGCGTCGATGCCGTCGTTGCCTGCCGACCATCCGCACACATAGCCGCCCGAGAGGGACATATCGCCTGCTGAATTGATGGCATCATCGCTTGCGGAGTAGGCATACAGCACGCCTCCGGTCACTGTCAGCTTGCCCTTCGATTCGATGGCCTCGTGGCTTGCGGCGCTGACTGAGATGCTGCCGCCGCTGATGGTGATGTCGCCGTCGAACTTGATGGGCCCCATCCGCCACCGCCGGGACCTGCCTTGGTCGCAGAACTGCCATAGTTGCTGCAGGTCACTTTGACGCTGACCGTGCCGCCGGCGAAGATGCCCTGCATATCGCCGCTGATACCTTTGCCTCCCTGTCCGGAGTTGGTTATGCTGAGGGTGCCTGCGTTCATCACGAAGGTAGAGTCCGCTTTGACGCCGGCCGAACCGGTGTATTCGGTTGTGGTGCTGCTCCCGGACGTGACCTGCTCGGCCACGGTGCCGCCGCTGACGGTAATCACCGTAGCGCCGCCGTTGATGGTCACGGCGCCGTCGGAGCTTATGCCTTTCTTGCCGGCGGCGGTGGCGCCCAGGGTCAGGGTGCCGTCATCGATGCGGACGGCGTCCTTGCCGCGCAGCGCGTGGCCTGCAGTGGAGTTCGCTGTAATGCTCTGGCTGCCCATAAAGCGCAGGTAGTCGTCGGAAGTGATGCCGGCCTTGCCTGTGGCAGTCACGCTGAGGCTTCCCGTGCCGCTGAACACCAGCTGCCCTTCGCTGAAGAATGCAGCTTTCTCGTCTTCGCCCTCGGCGGTTGAGTAGGTGGCGGCGTCGGCAAGCGAATTCTCGCCCTCAACTACCACGAAAGTGCGCTTCTTGCTCTGGTTGTTGATGGCGGCGCCGCTGGCACCGGTGAGCTTGAGACCCTGCAGCACTATGGCTTGCTTGCGTGAACTATAGAGCTTGAAGCTGCCCGCTGCGGACTCGCCGGAAAGGCAGTAGCGTATGACTTCCTGGGTCGTGTTGTTTACGGTCACGGCCGCTCCGCTGACGCTCACAAGGCCGCCTTCGTCCCCGTCCACGCTCGCAGCGCTGCCCGACCATACTATATTAATCGTGCGGTCGAAGCTGACCGAGGAAATGTCGTCATTGTCTCCCAGCTGCTCTTCGGGCTCGTCGTTATCCACGGCCGAGGTATCCACCGGCTCTTCGGTGGTGGATATCCTGTCTTTCGAGCAGCCTGCGCAAGAAATTGCGAATGCAAGCAAAGAAAAAATCAGTACACGTTTCATAACAAAAATCTTTTCTGTGCAAATTAAGCAAGATTCCGGCCGTAAAACAAAAGTTTCAGCGAAAGCCCGCTTTTTTTTCAGCGAACGGGATTTTACTTTGCTCTTTATTGCCTATTTTTGCAGATATGAAACTGTTAGGGAAAGAAAACGGAAAGGAAAACGTCTTGTACCTGGTGGTATGGGCGTCCTTTTTCCTGCTGCTCGGCCTGCGTGGCGTAGTCACAGGCCTGCTGGACGGCTCCGGCTTTGAAATCCGCTCCCTGCTGGAGTCGTGGCTGGGACTGCTGCCCTTCCTCGTGCTTTTCCTGCTGCACAATTACCTGGCGGCTCCGCAGCTTGTCTATCATAAGCGGACGGCAGTATATGTTGCCGCTTCCGTGCTGCTTTTCGGCCTTTTCGTGGCTTATCTCTCCCTCGGCCACGGAGATCCAGGGGCGGGAGGCCCTCCTCCTGAGCCGGGCTTCGCTCCGGACGGGTTCGGCCCGGAAGGACCGCGGGGACCTCGCGGGCCCGAAGGCGGCAGGCATCCGATGCAGCCTGACGTGCTCGAGGCCGTAGTCGCGCTGATAATGATGGGTGCGAACCTCGGGCTAAAGTTCTATTTCCGCGGCATCCGTGAGCGGGAGTCTATGGAAAGACTGGAGAAGGAAAACCTGCGCTACCAGCTGGAATACCTTCGCTACCAGATCAACCCCCATTTCTTTATGAACACGCTCAACAACATCCACGCCCTTGTGGACCTGGACCCGGAGAAGGCCAAGGAGAGCATCGTGGAGCTGTCGAAGATGATGCGGCACATACTCTACGACTCCGACAAGGCCACGATTCCGCTCCGGGACGAGCTGGACTTGCTGGAGCATTATATTTCCCTGATGCGCCTGCGCTTCCCGGATTCTGTGTCCATAGAATATATCCGCCCGGCGTCCGAAGAGGGCGCGGAGGTGCCTCCGCTCTCGCTTGCATCATTCGTGGAGAATGCTTTCAAGCACGGCATAAGCTATGAGAAGCGGAGCTTCGTGCGCATAAACGCAGCCCAGGAGGGCGGAAAGGTCATATTCCGCTGCGTGAACAGCCTCCCGGCTTCTTCTTCCGTGTCGGGAAAGGGCCTGGGGATAGAGAATGTGCGCTCGAGACTTCAGTTGCTGTACGGGGAGGATTTCACCCTCCACATAGAAGATTCAGCCGAGGCCTACGAGGTTTTGCTCGTGCTGCCCTCCAAAACAGATAAGCAGTTATGATTAAAGTTATTGCCGTTGACGACGAGCCGCTGGCGCTCAGGCAGCTCGAGTCCTACATAGCCAAAGTGCCTTTCCTGAAATTGGTGGCCTCGTGCCGCAGCGCCCTTGAGGCGCGGGCCGTGCTGGAGGAAAGGGCCGTGGACGCTATGTTCCTGGACATCAATATGCCCGACCTGTCGGGGGTGGACTTCGTGCGCACTCTGGCTGCGGCGCCTCTGGTGGTGTTTACTACGGCATACTCGGAGTATGCCGTAGAAGGCTTCAAGGTGGATGCCGTCGATTATCTGCTGAAGCCTTTCTCGCTTTCGGACTTTATCAAGTCCTGCGACAGGCTCAGGGCCCGTTTCGAGGCTCTCCACGCCCAGTCCTCCATTGAGAGCGGCGTCTCTGACGATGCCCTGTTTTTCAAGACCGACTACAAGACCGTCCGTGTCAGGCTCGAAGACATTCTCTATGTGGAGAGTATGAGCGAGTATGTGAAAATATACACCCTCGGGGCAGGGGCTCCGCTGCTGGTGCTGTTGAGCCTGAAGCTTCTTTGTGAGAAACTCCCGGAGTCGCGCTTTATGCGGATTCACCGTTCGTATATCATTTCCCTTGCGCACCTTAAGGAAGTCGGAAAGGGGGAGGTCGTGCTGGAAGACAGCACAAAACTGCCGGTAGGGGAACTCTACCGGCAGGAACTTAAAGACTATCTGAGAGACCGTAGTCTGGGATAAGCCTTATTTGACTTCTATCTGGCGGGAAGCCGGAACTTTCTTCTCTTCCACCTTCTTGGGAAGGGTGATGTTGAGCACTCCGTTGACCATCTCGGCCGAGATGTTGTCCAGGTCGATGTTCTCGGGGAGAGTGTAGCTCTGGTGGTAGGAAGTGTAGGAGAATTCGCGGCGGAGGTAGTTGGTGCCTTTCTCGTCCTTCTCCTCTTTCTTGTTCTTCTTCTCGAGTGCGATGACGAGTTCGTCGTCGTTGTCGATGCGCACGTTGAAATCTTCTTTGGTCATTCCGGGAGCCGCGATTTCAATCTTGAACTCTTTTTCGGTCTCCTTGATGTTGACTGCCGGGGAAGCATACTGCCTTGCGGGCATCACTGCGAAATCGTCGTCGAACAGGTCACTGAAAATACTGGGAAGCCAGGTTTGATTTCTTTTGACAGGGTACATAATAAAATCTCCTATAATTTAAATTTGTTATTGTTTTTGTTTCAAGGTCCTGCGTCTGGGACGCCGGACGCTTAATGTAATCTCAAATCCGGGACCATCCTGAATTTTTGTACATTTTGTCCTATTTTTCTGCCTAATTGTCTGAAAATCAAGACATTTTGTCAAATAGGCCGACATTTTGGCGGATAGCGCAGCAGCAGTCGGGAGAAGGGTATTTGATTTATATCGGAGATTGATTATATTTGCAAGAATATAAAAACTAAAGATATGAAATACGTTTGCACCGTTTGCGGACACGTCTATGACGAAGAAGTCGAAGGCGTACCTTTTGACAAGCTCCCCGAAGACTGGCTCTGCCCCCTTTGCGGAGTAGGTAAAGATATGTTCGAGCCCGAACAGTAATCCGCACGACTCCAAAACAAAGGACGCGCGGCTCGGTTTCGGCCACGCGTCTTTCTCATTAATCACAGCACTCTATGAACGAATTGGAAGAAGCCCGGCAGGGCATAGCGGAAGTCGATAAAGAAATAGCATCCCTCTTCGAGCGGAGAATGCGCCTCGCAGGCAAGGTGCTCGACTACAAGAAAGGCAACGGCCTGCCAATACTCGACGCCGCGCAGGAAGAACGGGTCATAGCCCGCAACGCCGGCAACATCGCGGACCCGGCGATACAGGAATACTATGTATTGTTCCTGCGCGACCTGATGAAGCTGTCCAAAGCATATCAGGGTCGCCTGATGAACGGGATGAAAATAGCCTATTGCGGCGTCCCCGGAGCCTTTGCCCACATCGCCGCCGAGAGCATCTTCCCCCAGGCCGACATAGTGCCGTATCCCGATTTCGAAAGCGCCTACAGGGCCTGTGAGACCGGGGAGGCCGACACCGCCATCCTCCCGATCGAAAACAGCTTCGCGGGCGATGTGGGCGGCGTGATGGACCTGACTTTCCAGGGCAGCCTCTACATAAATCTTATGCTCGAGCTGGATGTACACCAGAACCTGCTAGGCATCCCCGGAGCCCGCCCCGAAGACATACGCACGGTCGTGAGCCATCCTCAGGCCCTTGCCCAGTGCGCCCGTTTCATAACCGAGCGGGGGTTCGACGTCCGTGAATTCAGCAACACGGCCGCCGCCGCTGAATACGTGGCCTCGACTGCGGACAAGAGCATCGGCGCCATCGCTTCCCGCCAGACGGCCTCTCTCTACGGCCTTGAAGTGCTCGAGGCCGGAATCAATTCGGCCGTCGCCAACCAGACGCGCTTCGCCGTGTTCTCGCGGGCCCGCAACAAAACCAGCCAGCCCGAGACCGAAGGAGAGCACTTCATACTCGTATTTACGGTGCGCAACGAGGCCGGCGCCCTTGCCAAGATTCTGAATATCATAGGCTCGCACGGATTCAATATGTCTTCGCTGCACAGCCGCCCCGTAGCCGGCCCTCTCTGGAACCACTACTTCTTCGCCGAGCTCGAAGGCGGCGTCGGCACCGAAAACGGCCGCGACCTGCTGCGCCAGCTGGAAACAGTATGCGACCGTCTCAAGATGATAGGAGCATACAAAAGCATCAAAATATGACACTGCACTGCCACTTCGGCCAGGATGCCTATGATATCAGGATAGGACGCGGCCTGCTCGCAGAAGCGGGAAGGCTGCTGGACCTGCGCCGTAAAGTGCTGGTGGTGACCGATTCCGGAGTGCCGGAAGACTATGCGCGCACGATTCTCAGGCAGTGCCGGGAAGGCAGCTTGCTGACCATCCCGCAGGGAGAAGGCGCCAAGACTCCCGAGACCTTGCTTTCCATCCTGGATGAACTGCTGCGTCTCGGATTCACGAGGAGCGACGCCGTGGTAGCGGTGGGCGGAGGCGTTGTGGGAGACATTGCGGGCTTTGCCGCTGCCGTCTATCAGCGGGGTATAGAATACTACAATGTGCCCACGACCTTGCTCTCGCAAGTGGATTCGTCCGTGGGCGGCAAGACGGCCGTCAACTTCCGTGGCGTCAAGAACATAGTGGGCGCGTTCCACAACCCTTCGGCGGTCCTGATCGATCCCGACACCCTTCTGACCCTGGACTCCAGGCTGTTTGCCGAGGGCGTCGCCGAGGTGGTGAAAATGGCCGCCACAAGTGACGCCGGGCTGTTCTCCCTGCTTGAGCAGACTCCCGACCTCGGCCCCGTGCTGCCGGAAGTCATAGCTTCCGCCCTGCGCATAAAGATTGAAGTGGTGGCCCGGGACCCTCAGGAGAAGGGCCTGCGTGCGGTGCTTAATTTCGGCCACACCATTGGCCACGCCATCGAAGCCGCCTCGGCAAAGACTCCTGCGCCTTTCTACCACGGGGAAGCCGTAGCGGCCGGTATGATGTACACATCAGCCGGTGAGGCCCACGGCAGGATAGCCCGCCTGCTGGAAAAATTCGGCCTTCCGACCTCCGACCCGTTCGGCGCCGATGAGCTGCTGGCCTACGCCCTCAAGGACAAGAAACGCAACGGCGCCGCCGTGAAGCTGGTCCTGGTGGACAAGCCTGGAGAATTCCGCTTCGAGTGGGCTGACGAGGACAGTTTAAGACAGTTAATTCAATCCCGCAAATGAAAAACAGTATAGGCACCAGCGTGATTCTGACTCTCAGCGGAGAGTCGCACGGGGCGATGGTTTGCGCCGTCCTGGACGGCCTCGCCCCCGGCATCCCCGTGAGCGAGGAGTTTATCGCTTCCCAGCTTTCCCTGCGCCGCCCGTCCGGCAGGACCGACACGGCGCGCCGCGAAAAAGATGCTTTCCGCGTGGTCAGCGGCGTGTTTGAAGGCTGCACCACGGGCTCTCCCATCTGCATACTTATCCCCAACGAGGATACACGCAGTGAGGATTACGCCCGGAATCTGAATATTCCCCGGCCCTCGCACGCTGATTTCGCGGCTTCCGTCAAGTACGGCGGCTTCGAGGACTGGCGGGGCGGCGGGCACTTCAGCGGACGCATTACGGCCGGGATAGTTGCGGCTGGCGCCATAGCAATCGAAGCTCTCCGGCGCAAGGGCATTACTCTCGGCACCCACATCCTGTCCTGCGCGGGAGTTGAGGACCGTCCTTTCGAGGATGTCGATGATGCCGTGTTGAGGAGGCAGATCGGGAGCATCGCAGAGAAAGATTTCCCTGTCATTTCCGATTGCAGGGAAGCTATGGAAAAAGGCATACTCGAGGCAAAGGCCGCCGGAGACTCCGTGGGCGGCATAATCCAGACTGCCGTCTGCTCGCTTCCCGCAGGGGTGGGGGAGCCGTGGTTCACTTCGCTTGAAGGCGCTATCGCCAATGCGGTGCTGTCCATTGGCGGTATCAAGGGCATAGAATTCGGCGCCGGCTTCGCGCTCGCTTCGATGCGCGGCTCGCAGGCCAACGACCCTTTTTGCATACGCGACGGCGAGGTGCGCACCCGCACCAACCGCAGCGGCGGAATCAACGGCGGCATATCCAACGGTATGCCCGTGATTTTCAATTCTGTGGTGAAGCCTACCCCGTCCATCTCGCTGCCGCAGGAATCCGTGCGGCTGGACAGCCTGGAAAGCACGGAACTGCGCATAAACGGCCGGCACGACCCGGCCATCGTACGGCGCGTCTGCATAGTGGTCACCAGCCTGACGGCCATAGTGCTCTGCGATATGCTTTCTCTTCGTTTCGGAACCGATTACTTGAAATAGAATGATTTACGGACTCATAGGCGAAAAGCTCGGCCACAGTTTTTCCAGGGAAATCCACGGGGCGCTTTCTTCCGATCCGTACGAATTGCGGGAGTTGAGCCCCGATGCCCTTGCGCCATTCCTTCGGGAGCGCGGTTTCAAGGGCGTCAACGTGACCATCCCCTATAAGCAGGCGGTTATGCCGCATCTGGACCACCTGGCGGAGTCTGCCGTGCGCAGCGGCGCCGTCAATACTATTGTCAACCGCGGCGGCGAGCTGTACGGCCACAATACCGATTTTGACGGTTTTTGCCTTCTTGCGCGCCACGCCGGAGTGGATTTCGCCGGAGCCCGCACGGTCATACTGGGCCGGGGCGGCGCCGCAAAGGCGGTGCGTGCCGCCGCCATATCTATGGATGCCGTGAGCGTGCGGAATGCGGTGCGGAATCCTGGCTTGGAAGACGAACTGCCGCTTTCCGATCCTGGGAGCTGGGGCGGTTGCGATATCGTCGTGAACGCCACTCCCGTGGGGATGTATCCCGACTGGCAGGGGAGAATCCTGGACCTTGAAGCGCTTGAGGGGCTTCGCGGAGTGCTTGACTGTGTCTATAATCCGCTCCGTACCCGCCTCGTGCTGGATGCCGCAGCCAAAGGCATCCCCTCCGAAGGCGGCCTTTATATGCTTGTGGGCCAGGCAATACGCGCCCGCGAGCTGTTTACGGGAGAGCCTCTCCCTGACGGTGTTGCGGAGGTGGAGTATCAGCGCCTGCTTCGCTCGAAGCAGAACATAGTGCTCTGCGGAATGCCTTCCTGCGGCAAGACCACGGTTGGAAAGGCCCTTGCCGGGAGCTGCGGCCGCCGTTTCGTGGATACGGATGAGGTAATCGTGCTGCAGGCCGGTATGGAGATTCCCGAGATTTTTGCCCGCGAAGGCGAGGCCGGCTTCAGGGCCCGCGAGACTGCGGCCATCGAGTCGCTTGCCGCCGAGCAGGGACTTGTAATCGCGACAGGGGGCGGCTCAGTGCTGAAGGATGAAAACATACGCCTTCTGCGCCATAACGGCCTGCTCTGCTTCCTGGAACGGAATCCTATGCTGCTGGAGCCCGGATCGGGAAGGCCTCTTTCCGGCTCCAGGGAAGCTCTTATGTCTCTGTATGAAAGGCGTTTGCCTCGCTACCGGCAGGTGGCGGACATAACAATCAGCAACGACGGCGCTCCCGGACAGGCCGTAGAAGAATTGGAAAAGTATGTCGCTTAAGGGAAAGAAAATATTGATTGTGGGCCTCGGGCTCATCGGCGGCAGTTACGCAGAGGCTCTTAAGCGCGAGGGCTTCGAGGTCGGGGCCGTGACCCGCAGCCGGGAAAGCATAGACTATGCCCTGCAGAAGGGGCTGATTGATTGCGGTACGATATCCCCGGATGCCGATTTCGTGGGTCGTTATGATATCCTGGTTTTCGCGCTTTATCCGCACGTGTTCTTGAAGTGGATTGCCGATAATCAGCATCTTATCAAGCCCGGAGCACTGCTTACCGACGTGACCGGGGTCAAAGGTTCCGTAGTGGGGAAGGTGCAGGAGATGCTGCGCCCGGACCTGGAATTCGTGGGGGCCCACCCTATGGCCGGACGCGAGGTGTACGGGGTCCGCAACGCCGACTGCCGCATTTTCAAGGGCGCTAATTTCATAGTCACCCCCACTCCCTCCAACAGTGAAGCGGCGATTCTGGAGATAGAAGAGCTCGGACGGACGCTGGGCTTTGAGCGCATTTCGCGCCTCAGCCCGGAGAAGCACGACGAGATGATCGGTTTCCTCAGCCAGCTGACGCACTGCATCGCCGTGGGGCTTATGACCTGCAAGGACGTGCGGCATATGTCCGCCTATACGGGAGACTCGTTCAGGGACCTGACGCGTATTGCGAGAATCAACGACGAAATGTGGAGCGAATTGTTCCTGCTCAATAAAGATGAGCTGCTTTCGCAGCTGGATTTGTTCATCGGCCAGATGGCGGATATACGCGAGGCCGTGGCGGTGGGGGATTCGCAGCGGCTGCGCGAGCTTATGCGCCTTTCCACGGAGCGCAGGGCATTGTTTGATAAATGACAGACTGATATGAATATGAGATTCAACCGCGAGCTGTTCAGCCCGCAGGAATTAAAGCGAATGTATGGAGCTTCGGCTGAAGCTGCAGAGCGTAAGGCCGAGAATGACAAGGAGATACGCAGCGTGCTCGACGGCAGCTCCGATAAGTTGCTGCTGGTCATAGGTCCCTGCTCGGCCGACAGGGAGGATTCGGTGATAGATTATATCTCCCGCCTGCGCCCCTTGCAGGAGAAGGTTGAGGATAAGATAGTTATAGTGCCCCGCATCTACACCAACAAGCCCCGCACGACAGGTGCCGGCTACAAGGGGATGCTGCATCAGCCCGACCCCATAGCCGACCCCGACCTGTTCAAGGGGCTCGTGTCCATACGCAAGCTGCACTTGCGCGCGCTGGAGGAGACGGGCTTCTCGTGTGCCGACGAAATGCTGTATCCCGAGAACCACCAGTTCCTTTCCGACCTGCTGTCTTACGTGGCGGTGGGCGCAAGGAGCGTCGAGGACCAGCAGCACAGGCTCGTGGCGAGCGGGCTTGACATCCCCGTGGGAATGAAGAACCCTACCGGCGGCGACCTTTCGGTGATGATGAATTCCATCAACGCGGCCCAGCACGGCCATTCGTTCATATACCGTAACTGGGATGTATCCAGCAAGGGCAATCCGTATGCGCACGCAATCCTGCGCGGCTACGTGGACAGCCACGGCACCAGCCACCCCAACTACCACTACGAAGACCTGCGGCGCCTGTCGGACCTGTATGCCGCAGGAGGCTACGCCAATCCCGCCGTCATCGTGGACTGCAATCATTCCAACTCCGGCAAGCAGTATCTGGAGCAGGGCAGGATAGCGAAGGAAGTGCTGCACAGCGCCAGGGAATGCGCTACGGTACGCGGTCTCGTAAAAGGGCTTATGATAGAGTCTTACATCGAGGACGGAGCGCAGAAGTCGGGGGAGCACCGTTACGGCTGCTCAATTACCGACCCGTGCCTGGGATGGGAAAAAACAGAGCGCCTCGTCCTGGAACTGGCCGAAGCGCTCTGAAATCTTGCCGTCTTTTGCCTACTCGTTCAGGGCGTCGGCGCTTTTGATGAACTTCGCGAGCTCCTCGTCGGATATGTGGTAGTTCTGCATCTCGCCGGAGAAGTAGCTGTCATAGGCTGCCATATCCACGAAGCCGTGGCCGGAGAGGTTGAAGAGGATGGTTTTCTGTTCGCCGGTTTCTTTGCACTTGAGAGCTTCGTTGATTGTGGCTGCAATGGCGTGGCAGGACTCCGGAGCAGGAATAATGCCTTCCGTGCGGGCGAAGAGGATGCCTGCGGCGAAGGAGTCTCTCTGTTCGATGTCCACGGCTTCCATCAGGCCGTCTTTCATCAGCTGGCTGAGGATGACGCCGGCTCCGTGATAACGGAGGCCGCCGGCGTGGATTGAGGCCGGCTTGAAGGTGTGGCCGAGGGTGTACATAGGAAGGAGAGGTGTCATTCCGGCCTCGTCGCCGAAGTCATATTCAAATTTGCCGCGTGTGAGCTTAGGGCAGGAGAACGGCTCGGCCGCGATGAAACGGGTCTTTTTGCCGTCCTGGATATTGTGGCGCATAAACGGATAGGCGATGCCGGAGAAGTTGGAACCGCCGCCGAAGCAAGCGATTACGATGTCCGGATACTCTCCGGCCAGTTCCATCTGCTTTTCCGCTTCGAGGCCGATGATGCTCTGGTGCAGGCAGACGTGGTTGAGCACGGAGCCAAGCGCGTACTTGCAGTTGGGGGTGGTCACTGCAAGCTCGATGGCCTCGGATATGGCGCAGCCCAGGGAGCCCTGGTCGTTGGGATTCTTGGTGAGGATGTCCTTTCCGGCGCGTGTGGACATCGACGGGGAAGGAGTGATGGCGGCACCGAAGGTCTGCATAATACTGCGTCTGTAAGGTTTCTGCTCGTAACTTATCTTGACCATATAGACGGCGCAGTCGATGCCGAACTTCTTGGTGGCGTAGCTCAGGGCGCCGCCCCACTGGCCGGCGCCGGTCTCGGTGGTCAGGTTCGTGATGCCTTGCTCCTTGGCATAGTATGCCTGGGCTATGGCAGAATTGAGTTTATGGCTTCCGGCGGGCGATACGCTCTCGTTCTTGAAGTAGATGTGCGCGGGCGTGCCGAGGGCGGCCTCGAGTTCATAAGCGCGCACCAGCGGAGTACAGCGGTATGCGGCATACTGCTCGCGGACGGCTTCAGGGATAGGGATCCATTCGTCGGTCTGGTTGAGCTCCTGGTCGGCGCAGGCCTTGCAGAAGATGGGGTAGAGGTCCTCAGGCTTCAGAGGCTGCTTTGTAGCCGGATTCAGGAAGGGGAGTGGCTTGTTGGGCATCACAGCCTGGATGTTGAAGAAATGGGTCGGAATCTCGGACTCCGGAAGCATAAATTTTTTCTGTCTCATAATACTATATTTATAACTAACCTATAATCAAAAAAATGGGGGCCGTCCTTTTCCGGACAGCCCCCCTGTATCTTTGCCCCGGCACGAGGCCGGAATTTGCGCGCACGACTAGAGTACCTGACCGGAATATCCTTTCAGGCGCCACCAGAACTTGCTCTGGAACATATCAGTCATTTTGCAACACATACTTCCGCAAATATAGAGATTATTTTGATTCGTGCAACACTTGTTCCGAAAAAAATCACATTTACTGAAAAATCATTATATTTGTATTATGGACAGAAGGCTCTTTTTAAAAGACAGTGTGGCGGGCGCAGTCGCTCTTGCCCTCAGCTCCGGCAGTGCTGCCGCGGCTGTTTCCCGCAAAGGCTCCGCGGAAGGGGAGTTCAGCAAGGCTGCCCCTGATGCCGGAAGTTTCGACGTAGTCGTGTGCGGCGGCGGCCCTTCCGGTTTCATAGCCGCAATCGCAGCCGCGAGGATGGGGGCGAAGGTCGCCCTGGTGGAACGTTACGGTTTCCTCGGCGGTATGGCTACGATGGGCTATGTGGCCCCTATCAGTGAATTCGCTTTCGGCGGAGAAAGGGTCATCGGCGGCATCCCCTGGGAGTTCGTCGGCCGGCTGGAAGAGTTGGGCGGCGCTTTCGTCGAATGGCCGAAAGGCAATGTGGATTTCGACATAGAGCTGTATAAGCTCTGCGCCCAGAGGATGGTCCTCGAGGCCGGGGTGAGCGTGTTTATGCACTCTTCTCTCATAGGCTGCGAGATGGAAGGAGGGAAAATAGTCTCCGCCGTCATCCAGAATAAAAACGGCCTCGAATCGCTGGCCGGCCGCGTCTTCATCGACGCCACCGGAGACGGCGACCTTGCCCATCTCTGCGGCGTGCCTATGCAGGAAAGCGGCGACCTGCAGCCGTCATCGTTCTGCTTCGTGCTCTCCGGCGTCGATACTGACAGCGATTTGCTGACCAGGTATATGTACCACAGCGGCCGCAAAGGCTCTAGCGAGTGCAAGCCTGTGCGCGAAAAGCTCCTCGCCCTCAAGGCCGCGGGCGTCCCGGTGCCGGATTTCGGAGGCCCCTGGTTCAACAGCGTGATGCACCGTGGAAGCGTGGCCGTGAATATCACCCGCAGCGCAGCGGATTCCACTGACAACCGCAACTTCACAGCTGCCGAGTGCCGGCTGCGTGAGGATATATTCACCTTCACCTCCCTGCTGCGGCAGCACTTCCCTGAGTTTGCAGACTGCTACGTCTCTTCCTGCGCTCCGCAGGCGGGCATACGTGAGTCGCGCCGCATTGTGGGCGTCCACACCGTCACAGCCGAAGAATATGTGGCAGGCGAGCACTATCCCGACAGCATTTCGCGCGGTGCGCACCAGATAGATATGCACTCCAGCAAAGGCTCGGGGCAGGTGCTCATAAAGCTGCAGCAGGCCGCCTACGTGCCGTACAGGGCTATGGTGGCTCCCGGTTTCCCCAACCTTATCGTGGCCGGGCGCTGCATCTCCGCCGACCGCAAGGCCCTCGCTTCCCTGCGCGTGCAGGCCAGCTGTATGGGCCTGGGACAGGCTGCCGGCGTCGCCGCCGTCCATAGCCTGAAGGAAGGACGCCCCGTGCAGGATATTGATACCGATGCTCTCGTGCGAGAAGTGCGGCGGCTCGGCGCTTTTGTGTAACCAATAGACACTGAATACTATGACTGTTTCGAGAAAAATCTGGTCCAGAACTGCGGACGGCAAAGCCATTTACCGTTATACAATTACCAATGCGTCAGGCGCATCCGTGGTGCTGACCAACATCGGTGCCGGCATCGTGTCGGTCAACGTGCCTGACCGAGAAGGAAGGCTCGGGGACGTGGTGCTGGGTTACGGCAAGGCCGAAAACTACATAGCTGACGGCCCTTGCTTCGGCAAGTGTCCCGGGCGCTTCGCCAACCGCATAGCGCGCGGGCGTTTCAGTCTTGACGGCAAGACTTACGAGCTGCCTGTCAACAACGGCCCCAACCACCTGCACGGCGGCCCAGAGGGGTTCCAGAACCAGGTATGGGAGTCCCGCAAGAAGGGCGGCGCCGTGGAATTCAAGTATGTGGCCGCCGACGGCGAAATGGGCTATCCCGGCAAGCTGGCGGTCGTGGCCCACTACGAATGGAGCGAAGACAACGTCCTCACTCTTACCTTCACCGCCAAGAGTGACGCGCCGACAGTGGTCAACCTTACCAACCACGCCTATTTCAACCTGGACTGCCGCGGTTCCGTGCTGCGCCATACCCTGAAGCTCAATGCATCGGAATATCTGCCTACGGACTCCACCCTTATTCCTCTCGGCGAGTCCGAGCCCGTGGCCGGTACGCCTATGGATTTCCTCAATTCCAAGCGCCTCGGACGCGATATCCGCAAGGATTTCCCCGCGCTGAAAATCGGCAAGGGCTACGATGCCTGCTGGCTCATAGACGGATATACTCCCGGCCAGCTCCAGGATGCCGCGCTGCTTAAGGCGGCTTCCAGCGGCCGCACCCTCCGCGTGACGACTACCCAGCCCGGCGTGCAGATTTATACCGGCAACTGGCTTTCCGGCTGCCCCAAGGGCAAGAAGGGCCGCGTGTACAGGGATTATGACGGCGTGGCCATAGAGTGCCAGCATTTTCCGGACAGCCCCAACCGCCCGGAGTATCCTCCCGTGGTGCTGAGGCCCGGCAAGACCTTCCACGAGGCCATAGTTTTTGCTTTCGGAGTTGAATAATAACGCTTTATGTATTCTTTCATTATCAGTATAGTGGCCCTTGTCGTGGGCTATTTCATCTACGGCCGGGTGGTCGAGAAGTTTTTCGGCGCCGACCCTGCCAGGGTGACTCCGGCCGTGTCGATGCAGGACGGGGTGGATTATGTGCCTATGCCTTCCTGGAAGGTGTATATGATTCAGTTCCTGAACATAGCCGGTACCGGGCCCATCTTCGGCGCGATTATGGGCGCCAAGTTCGGCCCTTCGTGCTACCTCTGGATCGTGCTCGGCAGCATCTTCGCCGGAGCGGTGCACGATTATTTCTCAGGTATGCTCTCTATGCGCAAAGGAGGAGCGACCTATCCCGAGATCATAGGCTCCGAAATCAAGGGCAGCCAGTGCTTTTCACGACCTTCCTCCTGCTGATGGTAGGCACGGTGTTCGTGTACAGTCCGGCCCTTATCCTCGGAGATATCGCAGGAGACGGGACTTCCCGCTGGATACTGATCTGGGCCATCATCATCCTGGTGTACTACATCATCGCGACGCTCCTTCCAATCGACAAGCTGATAGGCCGCATTTATCCGATTTTCGCCATTGCGCTGCTCTTTATGGCCGTGGCTATGATGTTCGGCCTGTTTGCCAAATGGCCTTCCATTCCCGAGTTCTGGGACGGCCTGCAGAACCGCGCCCCCTCGGTGGGCGTCAAGGGACAGAACATCTTCCCGTGCTTGTTCATAACCGTGGCCTGCGGGGCCGTGAGCGGCTTCCACGCCACCCAAAGCCCGCTTATGGCACGGTGCCTCAAGAATGAACGTATGGGGCGCCCCGTGTTCTTCGGCGCTATGATTACCGAAGGCGTCGTGGCGCTTATCTGGGCAGCCGTGAGTTCGTATTTCTTCTTCGACGGCGGTATGCAGGAGTGCGGTCTCCAGAGCGCCTCCGCGCCCCAGGTCGTGACCGCCATCAGCAAGCACTGGCTCGGCCTCGTGGGCAGCATCCTTGCCATTCTCGGCGTAGTGGCCGCTCCCATCACTTCTGGCGATACCGCCCTTCGCGGGGCGCGTCTCAATATCGCTGAGTTCCTGCACATCAAGCAGGACAAGATCGGTAACCGCCTGCTCATAAGCCTCCCGATTTTCGCTGCCGTGGGCGTCCTGCTGTGGTTCAATATCAGCAACGAGGACGGTTTCAACATAATCTGGCGTTATTTCGGCTTGTCCAACCAGACGCTTGCAGTGTGCTTCCTTGCCACGATAACCGTATGGCTCATACGCAAATATCCTCTCGGCTGGCAGTTCCTCATCGGAGGCATTCCGGCCGTGTTTATGTTCACTGTGTGTCTTACCTTCTTCTGCGTGGACAAGACCTGTCTCGGCCTGCCGTTGGAGTGGACCAAGTGGTTTGCCCTGGGATGGGCGCTGGTATCGGCTGCCGTGCTCGTGAGGTATGTGCTTAAAGTCCGCCGCAAGGCTCTTAACAATAGATAAATGGAAGTAAAAAGATTTGATCTCCCCGCCAGGACTTCTACCGCCTCCGTGCGCGAGGTGGCGTCCAAGACGGATACTGAATACACGCTCATTTATACCCGCCAGACCCGCCTGGACTGGGTGCATTTCGGCCTCGAGAGGATGTTGCAGATTGCCGCCGACAGCGGCGCCGCTCTCGCCTATGCCGACCATTTTGACGGTGATGTCCCTTCGCCAGTGATTGATTATCAGCAGGGGTCGCTCCGGGACGATTTCGACTTCGGAGGAGTCCAGCTCTACCGCACCGACGCCCTCAAGAAAGCCGTCTCTGAAATGGATGCCGACTATGAGTTCGCGGCTCTTTATGATTTGCGCCTCAGGGTGTCCGAGATCGGCCCCCTTGTGCATATAAATGAGCTTCTCTACTATGAGACCGAGACCGACCGCAGGGATTCCGGGGTGAAGCTGTTCGATTATGTGGATCCTCGCAACAGGGCGGTGCAGGTGGAGATGGAGAAGGTCTGCACGGCGCATCTGAAGCGCATCGGAGGCTATCTCGAACCGGTGTTCAAGGACGTGGACCTGGACAGCGTGCCGTTCGAGGTGGAGGCTTCCGTGGTGATTCCGTGCCGCAACAGGGTGAAGACCATAGGCGACGCAATCCGTTCCGCCCTCGACCAGAAGACGGATTTCCCGTACAATGTCATCGTCGTGGACGACAATTCCGACGACGGCACGGTCGATGTCATACGCTCATTCGAGAGTGACCCGAGGCTGATTTACATTGCCCAGGACAAGACTTATCACGCCATCGGAGGCAACTGGAACGCCGCCGTGCACCATCCCCGCTGCGGACGCTTCGCCCTCCAGCTGGATTCGGACGACGTGTATTCCGACAATACTACCGTGCAGCGCTTCGTGGATGCCTTCCGCGAGCAGAAATGCGCGATGGTCGTTGGGACTTACAGGATTACCGACTTCGAGATGCGCGAGCTTCCTCCGGGAATAATCGACCACAGGGAGTGGACTCCCGACAACGGGCGCAACAACGCCCTTCGCGTCAACGGGCTCGGCGCTCCCCGCGGCTTCTGGACCCCTCTGCTCCGGCAGATCAACTTCCCGACGACCAAGTACGGTGAAGACTATGCCGTGGCGCTGCGCATAAGCAGGGAATACCGAATCGGCCGCATCTACGACGTGATGTACAACTGCCGCCGCTGGGGCGGCAATTCCGACACGGCCCTCGACGTAATTAAAGTCAACGCCAACAACCTCTATAAAGACAGAATCCGCACCTGGGAACTCCAGGCACGGATTGCACTTAACAGGCGCAAGGCCTGATTCTGTTACAGATTCCAGTCCGACGCCGTAGCGGTACTCTTGGGAGCATTCGGGACATTGACGAAGTAGTTCAGTCCTGTGATGCTCTCAAGTTCGCTTACGGTGTACATATCGCTGGCAGTAGGTTTATGGCCGGCATTGGCACGGTGCCCGAGGATGAAGGCGGCGCATTTGAGCTCGCTCGCGCTGCACTGGTTGACCTTCTTGCCGGTATTGCCATTCTTGGTGCGCAGCAGCACTTTGTAATATGCGGTAGGTATCTGCACGCTGCCCACTTTCCTGGGCTCCACGGTCTTGCCGTAGCGGTCGGTGAAACGGGTGAAGATGCATCCGATGACCTGATAGAGGGTGTCGGAGCACCACTGTCCGTCGGTCAGGCTCTCGAGGTTGTTCCAGGCGCCTCCGCCGGTGTTGAATCCGGTCTGGAGCTGCGCGCCGATGTTGGAATAGTAGAAGACCTGCCTGTTGGTTTCCTTGCTTACGGTACGGTCTGACGAGCCGAGCATATGGCCCCTGGTGTATCCTTCCACCTTGCTGGCCTGCTCGCACTTTATCTTGGGATCCGGCTTGTAGGAATCGTTGCGTCCTGAACTGCCTTTGTAGCAGGAATGCATAGGAGCGGCAACCCAAACCGGCTGCATATAGCCCTTGGAATAGCAGCAGGAGAAGTTGCGGATCCTCGGAGCGTCAGCCCTGAAAGTATGGGAATAATAGTAGTCGGTGTTGGCGTCGTCGATGCCGTCGGCGTTCTTGTCGCTCTGTGCGGGAAGTTCGAACCAGCCGTAGTCGGCCTTGGCGTTGGGATCCGGGTTGGGCTGCGGCTGCTCAGGCTCCGGGTCGGGGCCGGGCTCGGGTTCGAAGGAACCGCCTCCCCAGACTATGGTGACGGCGGTGATGTGGGCGACGGCGGAGGACTTGATGTAGATTTTATTGGTGTTCAGCTCCGTGACGTCGTAGGTGAAAGTGCCTGCATTGGCGTAGGGGCCGGTGACGGTGCTGCCGCTCACGGAAGAATTCGTGCCGATGATGAAATTGCCCGACCTGCCGTCGGCTTTCTGGGTGATGACTACGCTGGTGATGGCTCCCTGCATCGCGGGACTGCCGATGTATGCGACCTTGTCTTTGTTGAGCTGGAAGGCACTGGTAGCGTCGTAGGCGCAGATTTCCCAGCTGCCGAAGTCGTTGGTGTAGGTGGTGGGGGAGCCGTAGCCCTTGACATAGTCTTTGGGGTTGGCGATTTCCGCGTAGGTGAGGCTGGCGGTGCCGCCGGGCTCCTCGCCCCCTGTCCAGGCGTCTGCGGGGATGGTTATAGGATTGATGTTGAGGACTTTGCTACGCTCAATCTTAATGCTTTCTTTCTTGGGGAAGGTGGCTGTGCGGCCTTTGCTGTCGGTGAAGGTCAGCTGGAGGTCGCCATAGGTGCCGGGGAAGGCCAGGGCGTAGTATCTCTGCCCGGACTGGATTTCTCCTTCGAGTTCCACGAAGGGCGAGCCTTTGTCGATGTCGCTGACGCAGAACGGAGCGGAGCCGTCGTGTTCCACAAGGGCGCTGCCTGTAATGGCTCCGCCGGAGGTCTCGTCAGCGCTCAGGCGTATGGATGTAATATCTTCAGCATTGACGGTGAAGCCGATAAGTCCGCAGATATTTTGGAAATAAAGGGTGCCGCCTTCTTTGACGGGGGAGATGGCGATGTTGGTGCCGGTGTCGAAACTGTCGGGCCGGGCTTCCTGTATGGTCGGGATGCTCAGGGTCACGAGGCCGTTGTCGTAGTCCGATTCGACTATCGACGGGTACACGGCATATACGCAGCCCTCCGAAGGCACGGTGCCTGTGAAGGTGGCGCTGCGGCGGTCCGTGCTGACGCTTTTCTGCGTCAGGGTGTAGCATTCGCCGTCGCCGGCGATGATGGAGATGCTTTCTCCTTCGGTGTCCCATAGCACCTTGCCGCCGTCGGCGAGGGACGTGCGGGTCTGGGGGGAGAGGGTGGCCGTGAATTCGCGGGTGACGAGCTGCTTGTTATCAATTGTGCCGATGGTGCAGGACACGGCTATTGCGGTCGCAGCAAGGGTGGAAAGTGTGTGCTTAATTATGTTCATATCCACAAATGTAGCCATTATTTTTCGAACAAAGCATTGAAATCCCAAAAAAGTTATTACCTTTGTAGTCCCAAGGAAAGATGCTCGAGTGGCTGAAGAGGCACGTCTGGAAAGCGTGTGGCCGCCTAAAGCGGCTCCAGGGTTCGAATCCCTGTCTTTCCGCTCCGTTTCGTAAGGGCTTGAATATCAGTATTCAAGCCCTTACGCGGTTCTTGCCGGGACAGATTCGGGACTTTTTTAGATTTGTGGCAGATTCGGTTTTTTAGAAGAAGAAAAATGATTAAGCTGGCGATTCTTGATTTTGACGGCACTCTGGCCGACACCCGCGAAATTATCGTGCGCACCAACCAGGAGGTGCAGCGCAGGATGGGTTATCCTATTACTGACGAGGCGGGGATAGTGGCAACGGTCGGACTTCCTTTGCAGGAAGGCATACTGACTATGTATCCGGACCTGCCTTTGGAGGAGATTCCCGCCTGGGTGAGCACTTATCGCGAGGTGTTCGATACCCTGAAAGGGCGTATCGTACCGAAGTTGTTCCCGAATGTCAAGGATACGCTGGAAGTATTGTCCGGCAGGGGATGCATATTCACAATCGCTTCCTCCCGTGGCCGGAAGTCCCTGATGGAGTTCTTGCACGAGATGGGGATAGCTCCGTTTATTTCATATGTGCTCGGGGCTGATGACGTGGAGCTGGCGAAGCCGCATCCGGAGCCTGTCCTGAAGACTTTGCGGGAGTTGTCCTTCGAAGCCGGGGAAGCGCTTGTCGTCGGCGATATGCCCGTGGACATCCTGATGGGCCGCTCTGCCGGAGCCCGTACCTGCGGCGTCTCCTACGGCAACTCGAACCGCGCCGCCCTGCTCGGAGCCGGTGCCGACTCCGTCATCGACGACTTCTCCGAGCTCCTCCGCCTTATTCCTTAGCCCCGGCTCCGGCAAGACACCCAGGTCCGGTACTTATTCCGTGCCCGCGGCCGCCCGTGTGCAGAATGGCAGTTTTTTTACCTATGCCGGTGGCGCGCAAGCAGATGATAGTCTGCTACTTACGTAATCTGCTTGCATTGTATAAGATGCAAGCAGATATGGTAAGTGGCTGGAGGATAAGCAATTGTCGGGCACCTTTGTGACGGCCTGCTGTGAGAGGCGGAGCGATTAGCGCTTTTTTATTATCTTTGCATCCGACTGTATGAGAACGATAAAGGATACTCTTACGCTGCAGGATGCCGAGCGCCTGTCCGGGCCGCTCGCGTTTAATCTTATGCTGAAGCCGGCGGGCTCCCTGTGCAATCTCGACTGCTCCTACTGTTATTATCTCGACAAGTCCGAGATTTACGGCGGCCGGGAGCCGAGGATGAGCATCGACGACCTCGAGCGCTATGTGCGTACTTATATCGAGTCCTGCGAGTTGAATGAAGTGACCTTCAACTGGCACGGGGGAGAGCCCCTGGTGCTGGGCCTTGACTTCTACCGCAAGGCCGTGGAATTCGAAAAGAAGTACGCCGGCAAGAAGATTATCCACAACACCCTCCAGACCAACGGCACCCTCGTCACCGAAGAATGGGCGCAGTTTTTCGCCCGCGAGCGCTTCCTGCTCGGCGTGTCGATGGACGGCACTCCGGAAGTCCACGACCGCTACCGCCGCGACAAGGGCGGCGCGCCGACGTCGGCACGGGTCATCGAAGGCCTGCGCAAACTCCACGCCGCCGGGGTCGAGTACAACATAATGGCGACCATCAACAGCGCCTCCGAAGGCAAGGGGCTGCAGGTCTATCAGTTCCTGAAGGGCCTGGGAAGCAACTTCATACAGTTCTCTCCGGTCGTTGAGCACGTGGTATGGCCCCTGAAGAACGGGAAGCCCGACAAGAGCAGGAGGCCGCATATCGTCGAACCCTCGGAAGAAGGCGCAGCCCTTGCGCCCTGGTCGGTAAGCCCTGTCGGCTTCGGCCGCTTCATATGCGACATATTCGACTATTGGGTGCGTCACGACGTGGGCCGCGTGTTCGTAAACTTCTTCGACTGCACCCTCGCGAACTGGTGCGGCGTGATGCCCGGGACCTGCAGCTTCGCCGAGACCTGCGGCGGCAATGCCGTGGTCGAGCACAACGGCGACGTGTACGCCTGCGACCACTTCGTGTATCCCAAGTACCTCCTGGGCAACATCTACCGCGACTCCCTCAAGGAGATGATGTCTTCGCCCGCCCAGGTGCGCTTCGGCATCGACAAGCGCAACTCGCTGCCCCGCAAGTGCCTGCGCTGCGAAGCCTTCCAGCTCTGCCACGGCGGCTGTCCCAAACACCGTTTCAACACCACCGACACCGGCCAGACCGGGCTCAACGCCCTGTGCGAAGGCTACAAGATGTTCTTTACCCGCAGCGCCCCCGCTATGAAAAGAATGCGGGAGCTCCTCGAAGAAGGAAAAGCTCCCGCACTGATTATGATGCAGCAGTAGTAGTACTACATCGTGAATTGCTCCAGGTTATCGAAGCGCTCGAAGGACGCTTCGGCGTTCTTGTTGGCCGAGACATTCTCCATCCAGGGACCGAGCTCGGTGTAGATCTTATTGGAGATGAACTTCATAGCCGCGACACCCGGGTGGCAGCCCGAGCTGCCGTTGTAGTCGTGCTTGGGCATATAGGTCTGGTCGTTGAAACCGTTGACCTGCAGCAGGTCCACGCACTTGGCGCCGTAATGGGAGGCGATAGCGAGTATGCTCTTCTCCACGCCTTCGGAAAGGTAGTCGCCGATGACGCACACAATCTTCACGCCCGGATACTGCTCGTTCCAGAGTTTGAGGAGCTTGATGTAAGCCGTGCAGAAGGTCGTGTCATCGAGGCCCTCGATCTGCTCGCGCGTCACTGCGGAGTCGGCGGTGGTGAACATATCGTTAAGTGCGGATTCCGACGGGGCGTCGGCGCTCTTGCAGAGGGCCGAACCGGGATAGAGGCGGTTGTCGTTGTGGGCCCAGTCGTTGGTGCCGCCGTGGAGGATAATCACGTCGGGCTCGCCGATGCCGCCCTGGCGCAGGTAGCGCTGGGTGTAGCACTGGGTGTACCAGTGGTTGGTGTTCTTGTCGGTGTTGGTGCTGCGCGCTACGGCGGAACCGGAGTAGGACATATTCATATCCAGGCGCGCATCCTTCATATAGTCGTAAATCACCTGATACCAATAGGTCTGGGATACGTTGCGTACGCACTCGCAGTAGTGGTGATCCGTGTAGGAGCAGGGGAAGTGGTAAGCATAGGATGCCGGAATGTAGCCGGCGAAGGTGGAGATGGAGTCTCCGCACACGCTGACGCGCTTGGTGGTGCTTTCACGGGGAGTAGGGTCGGGAATCACGCTGTCGGGCACCGGGTAGCCGAAGTCGCCGCTGATCCAGGAGGCGGGCTCGATGCCTGCCGCGGTACATTTGGAGGCAGAAGCGTTGAGCTTGCCGAGGAGGGTGCCGTCGGTCATCTGCTGCACGCTGAGTCCTATTTCGCCGCTGGTGGAGGCGGGGGCGCCGGCTCCGGACTGCGTATCGGAGTCCTTGTAGCAGTCGGCTCCGTACACGAGGGCGGTGTTGGCCTTTCCGTAGAGCGCTCCCCAGTTGACGAACACGCTGCCGAAGGTGTCGATGCCCTGATGGGACACGAGGATTTCAGGCTTGGTCAGGGTGGTGTAGCAGTTGGACATCGTGGTCGTGCCTGCGCCGTTGGTGAAGCCCAGCAGACCGGCCACGCCGCCGATGGTCTTATAGACGTAGCTGGCGGGCTCGGTGAGGCGCTTCTCGCGGTTGTTGAGGGCCTTTATCAGGGCTGGACGGGCGACGTTGTTCTCAAATACCACGGAGCCGCTGGTATTCTGGTTCCAGCCGCAGATGCCTGCAGCGAGGGAATAGTAGTTGGAGTTGACGCCGGTGGCGAAGATGTCGCCTTCGAGGTAGGCGCAGTTGGTCAGGGCAAGCGTGCCGGCTGCCTTCTGGCAGGTGTAACCCACGATGCCGCCCACGTTATACTGCCCCTGGACATTGGCATACACGGTGCAGCGGTCCACTACAGCCTTGCCGCCGGCAAAGGCCTGCATATGGCCGGCGATGCCGCCCACGTCGTACTGGGTGCTGCTGATATAGGAGTGGCTGCCGACCACGCAGTGCTTGATGAGGCCGTTCTCGAACCAGCCGGCGATGCCGCCGGTGAACCAGCCGAGGCAGCCCACGAAGCCTTCTGCGGAGCAGTCTTCAATGGCGGAATCTCCGGTCACGGCTCCGGCAATCAGGCCGGCGCAGTGGTAGTAGCAGTACACTTCGCAATCGGTTGAAGTCTTGCAGTTCTTGATGGTGCTGGACTTGCTGTAGCCGCACACGCCGCCGGTGCACTTGCCGAATGAGGATATTACGCCGCTGTAGCTGCAGTCCTCAAAGGTGCAGCCTTCGGCATAGCCTGCGAGACCTCCGGTGACGCCGAAGTTGTTGGCGTCGGATGTGACGGTGCCGCGTCCGGACCAGGTCTCCTTTGCAGTGCACTCGAGCCTGCCGTCGAAGGAGCAGTTCTTGAAACTGCTGCCGGTGGCGCTGCCCACGAGGCCGCCCAGGAACTGGGAGGTGCTTTCAAGATTGAAGCCGGATATTGACAGGTCCTCGAAGCTGCAGTCCTTCGCGCTCTTGAAGAGACCGAAGGGACCGCTGCCGTTTTTCTTCTCGAAGCCGGAGATGGTGTGGCCGTTGCCGTAGAGGCTCACGCCCTCGATGGCGACCGGGGCCCAGGTGGAGGGAATCGCGATGTCGGCTGTGAGGCTTGCCGATTCCTTGCCGTCTTCAGCCCAGGCTTTGAACTGGGCGTAGCTGCTGATTTCAGTGGACCAGGCGATGTCGGAGAGCAGGAGCTTGTCCAGGCAGATGCTGCGCTTGATTTCATTGGCGGAGGTAGTCTCGCGCACGCCGCTCTTCCCCTGGGCCACGGCGCTGACCTTGAAGCCGGCGGCGATGTTTCCGGGAAGCAGGGCGGCATAGTAATCACCCTGGGCGAAACTGCTGCCAGCGGGCTTGATGACTATGGAATTTGAGCCGCCGCTCACGCTCTCGAGGACTCCGGTCGCGGGATTGACCGCGGCGGTGCCGGCGATTGGACCGGAGGCGCTGAGTATGATTTCACTGATTCCGTCACGGTCGACGGTGATCCTGATGAGGCCGGGCACGTTCTTGAACTGGAGTGCGGCTCCGGTTTCAGCGCTCGCCACGCTCAGCAGGGCTGAAGGGTCGATGCAGGCGCCGTCTGGGACAGTCTGCTCCGAAGGCAGCGTCACGCTGAGGACTCCTTTTTCATAGGAGATTCCCGCCGACAGGGGAGACACGGCTACAAGATTAGTGGCGCTTTCGGCCACTTCGCCACTGAGACGGGCGCTGGCCCCGTCGCAGGAAGTCACTGAGAATTCGCGCTTTGCCACGCCGTCGAAAATGGCGACCTTGTCACTTTCCTCCCAGTTGATGCGGGGGAAGTCCAGGCGGGCCTTGGAAATCTGCTCGCCGCTTGCGCTGATGCTTATGGTCTTGAGCCTGCCTTCCACGGGAGTCTCAGTCTCGACCGTGCGGGTACAGGCAGCGGCGGCCAGTGCCGCGAGCGCAATATATATGATGCTTTTTTTCATAACTACTTGCTGATGAACGTTGAACCACTGTGGGAGCCGGTGCTGGCCCCTCCCTGTACGAATCCGGAGAAGTTGGATGAATCCAGGACGGTGCCGCATACGGAACCGCCTGCGCCGCATCCGGTAAGGGTTCCGGCGTTGACGCCTGCGACGGAACCGGCGTTGGATGCATTGGAGCAGCTCACGGCTCCGTAGTTGCGGTCGGCTGAGGCTGTGAAGGAGCTGACCGAGACGCAGCCAAGGACGCCGCCTGCGCAAGCTGCAGTGCCGTCGGAAGTGGAAGCGCTGACGGGTGCTTCATTCGTATTGCCGGAAGTGGTGATGCCGCTGCCGGTGATAAGATGTCCGACGATGCCGCCGGCATAGAAGGGAGGCGTGGAAGAGTTGGAGGCGAAGACTTCACCTGTATTCACGTTGTCCTTGATATTTAAGCTCAGACAGCCGAATCCCAGGATGCCGCCGGCATTGCCGCCGTTGCCGTGGACAGAGCCGGAAGTGGGCCTGAAGTCTCCTTCGAGGCTGACTTTACCGGAGTTGCTGCAGCCGGTGACGGCATTGCCGCTGCCCTTCTCCTGGAAGGCGCACACGCCGCCGACTGCCGCCCAGCGGTTGTTCTCGACATTGAGCTCAGCCCGGACGGGGGCGCTGTTGACGGAATTCGAGAGGGTGCAGCTGGAGTTGAGCGTGCCGCATACGCCGCCGACGCGGACGGTCTGCTCGAAATACACGTCGACTGCGCCGAGATTCTTGCAGTCTTTCATCACCGCACTGGTGTAGATGGAAGCGGCGACGCCGCCGAAGGAACACCAGTTGGCATATTTGCCGCCCTTGCCTACGGTCAGCGAGCCTTCGTTGACGCAGCCTTCCACCGAACTGCTCGCGACGTACGCGAACACTCCGCCGGCAAAAGTAGTGGCGTTGAAGGTGTTCCAGTTGAAGTCGGCGTGGTTGGTGCAGTTCTTGAGGTTGGTGCCCTTGCCGTATCCGAGGATGCCTCCGATGTAGGAGTTTTCGGAAGAACAGGTCTCTTCGAGCACTATGTTTCCGTAGTTCTCGCAGTCGGTAATGAGGTATGCGTAGCTGGTGTTGCCGAGGATGCCTCCGATGCGGAAGACTCCCGGGTTGCGGTTGGTGATGGTGCCGTAGTTGATGCAGTGGTCGTAGGTCACGTCTTTGTCGGTCTGGGCTGCGATGCCGCCGAGGGCGCTGGGCTGGAGGGTGGTGCTGCCGTTGGAGCTCACGCCGGTCACGGAGGCGTTGTTGGTCACGGAACCGTAGTTGATGCAGCCTTTGATGGTGCCGGTGCTCGCGACGTTGCCGCAGATACCTGCAGCGCGGGTCTTTCCGGTCGAGCCGGCCTCAATTTCCACTGCCGCGAAGTTGATGATGTCCGTAAGGTCGGTCTGTCCCATAGTCTTGGCCACTACGCCTGCATAGTACCAGGTGTAGTTGTTGGCGGAAGAGGTGTGGACGATCTTGCTCACGCCGTCCCAGGTCTTGCCGTCCTTGGAGCCTATGATGAGATTCTTGATACAGGCGGTGCCGCCATCCTTGGTGGTGCGGATGAAGCCTGTGTATTCGTTGGTGGAGACGACGAAGTTGTAGATCTTGTGGCCCTGGCCGTCGAAAGTGCCGACGAAGTCCGAACGGGGAGTCCAGGGCTTGCCTTCCATATCGATGTCGGCGCCGAGCTTATAGACCTCGCCCTCGGCGAACTGGCAGTTCTCGTTCCAGCCCACGAGCTCGTCGGCGGTCATAATCTCGGAGCTGAACTCCTTCAGGCCGGCGGTCACGGTGCCAAGGTCCTTGCCGCCGCCGCGAGGTATGCTCATAGCGTTGGAAGTGCTCTTCTCTATGGTCTTGCCGCTCAGGTTCTTGAACGAGAGCGAGAAGCCCTGGCTGAAAGCGACCGGCAGCACGGCGATGTAGTAATCGCCGGCGGGCAGGGAAGCGGAAGAGCCTGCGGTAAGGGTTATGCTTGTGGAGGCGGATTTTACGGAAGTGATCTCACCGGTCGCGGAGTCGATTACCACCTGGCCCGCAACGGGCTCGGAGCCGGCTCCGGAGAGGATGACAGTATTTATCTGCCCGTCGAAGTTGTCCCCGATGGTGAATTTCACGAGGCCGACTACGTTTTTCAGGCTAAGCTTGCCGTCGCTTCCGACCTGCCCCACGGCGACAGTGGCTCCGGCCGCGTTGGGAGAGCCCGGAACGATGCTTTGCGTGGCGGGAACAGCGGCGGTAAAGGAAGTGCCGTCACAGGAAATGAATGACGAGGCGGGGAACAGGGCCGGGAAGGGCGCCGTCGCGTCCTCGGCCACGAAACCTTCGAAGGTGGCGGTGCTGCCTTGGTTGGTCCCGGGCTTGATGCTGAATACGTTACGGTCGGAGCCGTCCCATACCGAGATGTCGTCGCCCTGCTGCCACCTTACCTCCGGGAAAGCGGCCAGCGTCGCTTTGGAGCCGGCGAAGGAACCGGTGAACTCTTTTGCAACCTTGTCTGCGGCAGGCACAGGGCCTGCTTTTTCTCCTGCAGGAACGTCTTTTTCGCAGGAGATCAGCCCTGCCAGGGCAAGCCCGGCAGGAAGCAAAAACTTAATGAGATGTTTCATAATGTCAAAGTTATAAAAAAATTGTATATTTGTTGTATGGGAGAGTTGAAAAATGACATACAGTTTCTTCCCGGCGTGGGCCCGAAGAGGGCGGCTCTCATAAAAAACGAGCTGGAAATCCACACGCTGGAGGATTTGCTGCATTTTTATCCCTTTCGCTATATCGACCGCAGCAGCGTCACTCCCATCTCCCAGGTGACCCCGGACGTGGCATACGTGCAGGTGCAGGGCAAGGTCGTGAGCCGCAACCTCGTGAATATGAAGCACCTCAGCGTGTATGTGGAAGATGAGACGGGGCGTATGGAGATGGTGTTTTTCAAAGGTGTCAAATGGACTTTCGAGAAGCTCGAGCCCGGCTGCGTCTTCCTGTTCTTCGGGAAGCCCCAGTCGTACAACGGACATATCAACATAGTCCATCCCGAAATAGATTCGCCTCTTTCGGACCCGTCCGCGCAGGGCGTGCTCACCGGCGTATATCCCAGCACCGAAAAGCTGAAGAGCGGGGGAGTGACGGGCAAGGTGATGTGCAAGCTCCAGCAGGCGGCCCTCTCGCTGTGCCTGTCCGAGATACGGGAGACGCTTCCGGACTATGTGCTCAAGGCCCACGGGCTCTGCCCGCTGCCGTTTGCAATAAAGAACATCCATTTCCCCTCTGACCAGAAATCGCTTGCCATAGCCAGCCGCCGGCTGAAGTTCGAGGAGCTCTTTTTCCTGCAGCTCAGCCTGCTCAAGCAGCGTTACGTGCGCAGCAGCGCTGAAAACGGTATACGTATGCCGCACGTCGGCGCGGCGTTCCACGCCTGCTACAACGCCCTGCCGTATTCGCTGACGGGAGCGCAGCAGAGGGTCATCAAGGAAATCCGCGCCGATATGAGCGGCGGCAGCCAGATGAACCGTCTGCTGCAGGGCGACGTGGGCTCCGGGAAGACTATGGTGGCGGTGCTGAGCTGTCTTATCGCCGTAGGCAACGGCTATCAGGCCTGCATTATGGCGCCTACGGAAGTGCTTGCCCAGCAGCATTATGCCAATATAAAGAAGTATCTCGCCCCCACCGGGGTGCAGTGCGCCCTGCTTACGGGCAGTACGACCAAAAAAGAGCGCCGGCCCCTGCTGGAAGGGCTCGCCGACGGTAGCATAGGCATCGTGGTTGGCACGCACGCTCTCATCGAGGACAGCGTGCAGTACCGGGCCCTCGGGCTCGCCGTCATCGACGAGCAGCACCGGTTCGGCGTGGACCAGCGCGCACGCCTCTGGGCAAAGGGACCTGCGGGAGCGCCCCCGCACATCCTCGTGATGACTGCCACCCCTATTCCCCGCACGCTCGCAATGACCTTGTACGGAGACTTGGACGTGTCCGTGATAGACGAGATGCCTCCCGGCCGCAAGCCTGTGCAGACTATGCTGATAGGGCACAACCGCCTGCCTGCGATGTACCGCTTCATCAAAGAGCAGATTGCCCTCGGGCGGCAGGCATTCGTGGTGTATCCGATGATTTTCATCAACGAAAAGATGGAAGACATCAGCAACGTGGAGGAAGGTTATGAAGAGATACTGAAGGCTTTTCCGCTGGAAGAGGGTTACAAGGTCGCCATCGTGCACGGGCAGCAGACGGGCGATTTCAAGGCGTTCAATATGGACGCTTTCGTGCAGGGACGCGCCGACATACTGGTATCCACTACCGTGATAGAGGTGGGCGTGGACGTGCCCAACGCCAGCGTGATGGTCATACGGAGCGCCCAGCGCTTCGGCCTGAGCCAGCTGCATCAGCTGCGCGGACGTGTGGGACGTGGAGCGGAGAAGTCGTACTGCATACTTGTAAAGGACCCTAAGACAAGCCGCGAGGCCCAGCAGAGGCTGGAACTTATGTGCTCGACCGAAGACGGATTCGAGATTGCCGAGCAGGATATGAAGATGCGCGGTCCCGGAGACCTGGAAGGCACGCAGCAGAGCGGGCTTCCTATCAATCTCCGTATCGCATCCCTTTCGCGGGACTCCCTGCTGTTGGAGGAAGCGCGCCACTGCGCCCAGGGCGTTCTGGATGATGACCCTTCGCTCTCGAATCCCCGTAACTCGGTGCTTCTCCGGGAATTACGTAAGGGTAAATACGATATCGAAGATTATAGCACTATTTCATAGAAAATTACTATCTTGCAAAAAAATACAGTATTATGCTTACAACCGTTATCGTCATCGCCGTCATCGTGCTTATTGTGCTCTGGATTATTTCCGCCCAGCGCAAACTCGTAAATGCCGAAGAGCTCACCAAAAACGCTATGAGCCAGATCGGCGTCCAACAGTCCAGCCGCTGGGATGCCCTGACAGGCCTCGTGGAACTGCTCAAGTCTTACAACGAGCACGAATACAATACCTTGAAGGATGTTATCGCATCGCGTTCAGCCATCGGTTCCAACAGCACCGCCGCCGAGGCCCAGGCCCAGGAAGACCTCATCACCAGCGTGATGTCCCGTATTTCCCTCGTGGCGGAGCAGTATCCCAACCTCAAGGCCGATGCAATGTACGTGAAGACTATGGATTCAGTCAACACCTACGAGAACCAGGTGCGTATGAGCCGTATGGTCTATAATGATTCCGTGACCCGCTACAACCGCCTCACCCGCCAGATTCCGGACAGCATAGTGGCTTCCATCTTCCATTTTACCGAAAAGGAATACCTCAAGGAAGACGCATCCAAGAAGGATATGCCTTCGCTCAAGATTTGATTTCCCGCTCCTATGAGAAAGCTGCCTGTCCTGCTCCTTTTACTAGTGAGCACCATATCTGCGTATGCCTATGAGCCTGCAATCCGGGACATAGACATACGTGTTTCGCTTTCTGAAGACGGAACTGCCCGTATCGTGGAGCGCTGGGACGTGGTGGTGGCTTCAGGTACGGAGTGGTACCTTGTCCGGGAGAATTTGGGCGATATTTCCATCCGCGGCCTCGGCGTCACCGACGAGACCGGACTGGAGTACTTCGACGAAGGCTCCTGGGACGTGGACCGCAGCCTTGCGCAGAAAGCGGGCAAGTGCGGCCTGCACCGCACCGGCCGTGGATACGAAATATGCTGGGGCGTGGGCTCTTACGGCCCGCACGTCTTTACGGTCAGCTATGAGATGACCAATGCAGTCAAGACGCTCAATGATTTCGATATGCTGCATATGCAGTTCGTCTCCGATGAGCTCTCCGCCGGTCCGCAGCACGTGCGGGTAGAACTTACCTCTCCCGTGGCTCTTAGCGATGAAAACTCCAATATCTGGGCTTTCGGCTACAGCGGGACCGTCGGCTGGACCGCGGACGGGACTGTGGTCGCTGAATCCGACGAGGCTTTTTCCCGCGAATCTTCCCTCATCCTGCTCGTGCGTTTCGACAAAGGTATTTTCGACTCCCAGAGCGTGCGGGATACCGATTTTGACTCGGTACTGGAAAAAGCCAGAGAGGGCTCTCATTTCGAAGAGGATGCAAATGAAGAGGAGAACGACCCCTTCGCTACTTTTATCGGATCCCTGTTCACCGCCTGGGTTATGTGGCGGGTTTTCCTGAAAAATTTCTTCCGGCCCAAGACCAGCAGGCGGGAGAAAAGGAAATGCTACAAGAGGATTTTCGGCCTGAAGTCGGTCCCGTCCGACCCGGGCTGGACCAGGGACCTGCCTTTTGGCGGCGATATACTCCAGACTTATTATGTGGCTTCGCATCTGGGCGGGGAAGATGACAAGAAATACAGCGTGGTCTCCGCTTTCCTTCTCAGGATGATGCAGCACGGCGTGCTGACTATGACAGCGGATGCTGAGGGCAAGAAAGAATTCCATTTCGGACAGAATCCGGACCTTGAGTATATGTCCGTTTCCGAGAGACAGTTCTTCTATCTTATCAAGGAGGCCTCCGGACAGGACGGGGTGCTGCAGGAAAAGGAGTTCAAGACCTGGTCTGACAGCCACCGCTCCAAGGTAAGGGATTTTGTCTCGAACCTTCAGAGCGATGTGTCGTCTCATCTTTCAGCTGACGGCTGCCTGGAATTCAGCGGCGCCTCTTACGAGGGCTTGTCGTTCACTTCCATCGGTAAGGAGCGGGCCCTGGGGGCGCTGCGCTTCAAGCGGTTCCTGAAGGACTTCACTCTCATCAACAAACGCTATCCCGAGGAAGTGACCCTGTGGGGTGAGTATCTTGTCGTAGCCGCAGTCTTCGGAATGGCGGAGCAGGTGGCGAAGGAGATGGAGAAAATCGCTCCGCAGATTCAGCTTGGAGGCATAAGCTTTGATTCCCGCAATCTCGGCAACCTGGTCATTTTCTCCGATTCGTTCGGCAACAGCATCAGCAGGGCGTCCCGCCCCGTCTATTCATATTCTTCTTCTACGCCCTCCGGCCGGTACGGCAGAGGCTCCTCAGGGGGCTTCGGAGGCCGTTCTTCCTTCGGCGGGGGCGGCGGATTCAGCGGCGGCGGTCACGGCGGCGGAAGCAGATAAAATTACAGTTTATGAAAAAATACATTGTTTGTTCTTTAGCACTGGTTGCGATTATGAGTTGCGGAAAGCAGGATGAGGGGCAGGGATATATCGCTCCTTCGGAAATCAAGATTGAAAACGGAGTGATGACTCCCGAAGTGCTCCTGTCGCTGGGACGCCTGAGCGATCCCCAGCTCAGTCCGGACGGCAGCCGTATCCTCTACGGAGTCTCCTGGACCGATATCGCACAGAACCGCAGCTGCCGCAATCTCTGGCTCTGCAATGCCGACGGCAGCTCCTCCGTGCAGCTGACCCGTTATGCGGCGAGCGTCTCCTGCGCCCGCTGGGCACCTGACGGAAAGTCAATCTATTTTGTGCAGGGCGGCCAGATATGGCAGGCGCCCCTCTCAGGCAGCAAGCTGGGCAAGAAGGTGAAACTCAGCGAAGTGCCTTCGGGAATAGGGGAGTTCAAGCTCTCCGCCGATGCCTCAAGCGTTATCTACACCAGTACCATAAAGAATCCCAAGCTCGAGCAGCCTTCGGATTCCGACCCCGCTTTGGACAAAGCCCGGGCTTATGCTACCGAAGACCTTATGTATCGTCATTGGGACCATTGGGTGACCGAGACCCCCCGCAGTTACGTGGCGCCTTTAGGCAAAGGCCTCATTACGCCCGAAGGCTCCAAGGACCTGCTCGGTGAAGAGCCCTGGGAGCTCCCAACCGAGCCTTTCGGCGGTGTCGAGCAGCTGGACTGGAGTCCTGACGGCAGGTACATAGCTTATTCGTGCCGCAAGCTTGCCGGCAAGCAATATGCGTTCAGCACCAATACCGACATCTTCGTCTATGACACCGTAAGCGGCAAGACTGTCCAGGTCACTTTCGGCGGCGGATATGATACCGACCCGGTGTGGAGCGAAGACGGCCGGACCCTGGCCTGGATTTCGATGCCTCGCGATGGCTATGAAGCGGATGCACAGCGACTTATGGTGTGCAGCGCCGATTTCTCCGACCCTGCCGCTCCCGTGTTCGGGGCAGCCCGTCAGCTAGCTGCGGGACTCGACCGTGACGCTTCTTCTCCTGTGTGGCACGATGGTGAAATCTACTTTGCGGCGCTCATCGACGGGGTGCAGGCGATTTTCAAAGTCAGCCCGGAAGACGAGCTCACGCGCCTTACTCCCGCCTCCTGGCCTTATGATTTCTTCTCTCCGTTCGGTTTCGCGGACGGAAAGCTCCTGACGAGCTACTACTGCCTCAATTTCCCCCAGGAGCTCGTGGCCGTGGACCCTGCTGCTCCTGCATTCGAGCCCATTACCGACGTCAACGGAGCTATACTGCGGCAGCTTGACGAGCCTCGCTCGGAGAGCGTTTTCGTGGAGACGGTAGATCATAAGCAGATGCAGTGCTGGGTGCTCTATCCGCCGAAGTTCGACCCGTCGAAGCGTTATCCGGCAATCGAAATCGTGCTCGGAGGTCCCCAGGGCACCAATTCACAGGACTGGAGCTACAGATGGTGCTACCGTATGATGGCCCAGCAGGGCTACATAGTGATAATGCCCAACCGCCGCGGCACCACCGCTTTCGGCCAGGAATGGAAAGAGCAGATCAGCGGCGACTACTGCGGACTCAATATGCAGGACTACCTGAGCGCAGGCCGTTACATCAAGAGCCAGCCGTACGTGGGCAAGCTGGCCTGCGTGGGCGCTTCCTACGGTGGCTATTCGGCCTATATGCTGGAAGGTATGCACGGAGACCTGTACGACTGCTTCATCGCGCACGCCGGCATTTTTGACGAGCGCCATCTCTGGTACACCACCGAAGAGATGTGGTTCGCCAACTGGGACAACGGCGGCCTGACGGAGTACGCTTACCGCGAGGGTGAGCAGGGTCCGGCCGGAGACGGCGTGACCTTCGGCGGAATGCAGCAGGCAGGCGCCCCTTATGCGGATACGCCCCGCGCCCGCAGGCACTATGCCAACGCTCCTGTGGATATGGTCACCAAGTGGCATACGCCCATCCTGTGCATCCACGGAATGATGGACTACCGTATCCCGTACGAGCAGGGAATGGCCGCTTTCAACGCCGCCCAGATGATGGGTGTGCCGAGCAAGCTGGTGGTGTTCCCGGAGGAGAACCACTGGATTCTCCAGCCGCAGAACGCCCTCTACTGGCACCGCACCTTCTTTGACTGGCTCAGCCGCTGGATGCAGTAGGGTATGCAGTCGTGGCAGGAACGCAGCGCTATGCTGCTTGGCGAGGAGGGCCTCGGGAGACTGCAGGATGCCTGCGTGGTCGTGGTCGGCATAGGGGGAGTCGGAGCTATGGCTGCCGAAATGCTGGTGCGCGCCGGAGTGGGGAAGATGGTGCTCGTGGACGCCGACTGCGTGTCGGAGACCAACATCAACCGCCAGATTCCCGCGCTGCACTCCACCGTGGGGCGTCCCAAGTGCGAGGTGATGCGGGAACGTCTGCTGGACATAAATCCTGCGCTGGAGCTCCGCACGTTGGAGGAATACCTTGACGAGGGCAGCGTGGCTTCGCTTTTCGATGGCCTGAGGCCGGACTGCGTGGTCGATGCCATCGACACTCTCAGCCCCAAGATAGCCCTTATCCAGTACTGCCTCTCGCAGGGGCTTTACCTGGTCAGCTCTATGGGCAGCGGCTCCAAGCGGGATGCTACCAAGGTGCGTGTGGATGACATTTCCCGCACCTTCCAGTGTCCGTTGGCGCATATGCTGCGCAAGCGCCTGCACCGTCTGGGCATCACGAGCGGCTTCCGGGCGGTGTTCTCATCGGAGAAGCCCGACCGCAGTTCGGTGGTGCTCGAAGAGAGCCGCAACAAGAAATCCCAGACCGGAACCGTGTCCTATCTGCCGGCTGTTTTCGGGTGCGTGTGCGCGCAGGCAGCCGTGGATCATATTGTCAGTATGGAAGAAAATTCGTAACTTTGCAGGCTATGTTTAATCTTGTAGAAGTCAAATCGCGTTCCCAGCTTCTGAAGTTTGTCCGCTTTCCGGATGAGCTTTACAGGAACTGCCCGCAGTATGTGCCGGCCCTGCACTCGGACCAGATTCACTCGCTGACCAAGTCTCCGAGCCTTAAGTACTGTACCAACAAGCTTTGGCTGGCCGAAGACGGCGGCAGGGTGGTCGGACGCATCTGCGCTATGATAAACCCCCGTTTCAACGAGCGCTATTCCCGCAAGAGCGTGAGGTTCGGCTGGTTTGACTGCATCAACGACATCGAGGTGGCGAAACTGCTCATCGGCGCCGCCGAAGACTGGGCCCGCGCCCAGGGTATGGAAGAAATCCACGGTCCTCTCTACTACAACACCCTCGGCAAGCAGGGTATGCTGGTTGAGGGCTATGAGAATATCCCGCCCTTCAACTGCCTCTACAACTTCCCGTACTACAATGATTTAATGGCGGCTCTCGGATTCGAGAAGGAGTGCGACTGGGTGCAGTACAAGATGGTAGCCAACCACGGCGTGCCCGAGAAGGCCCGCCGGGTCGCAAAGATTGTGGAGGAGCGCTACAACCTGCATTTCGGAAGCCTGGACAAGCTCAAGAAAGACAAGGAGCTGGTGCGCCATTTCTTCCACGTGTATTCGGACAGTTTTTCCCAGACGGTCTATAATTTCATCCCGTTCACGGAAGAAGAGATTGAGGAGGAAGCCCGTATGTCGATGCGCTTCATCTCCGACAAGGCCAGCTGCCTGGTGCTGGACGAGAAAGATGAAATCGTAGCTTTCGGAATCTCCTTCCCGAGTATATCCAAGGCCCTTCAGAAGGCTAAGGGACATCTTTTCCCCTTCGGCTGGATACATCTGCTCAAGGCCCTCCGCAATTACGAGACCACCGACCTGATGATCAACGGCGCCGTGCCCGAGTGGCAGAACAAGGGCGTCTCCGCCGTGTACTACAAGGAAATGGCCGACAAGGCCGCGCGCATCGGCAACCGCTGGGCGATTTCGAATCCTCAGATAGAGTCCAACAGCGCCGTGAATATTTGGAACAGTTACGAGCACGAGCCTTTTATGAGGCGTCGCTGCTATATCAAGAAAATAGCTTAAGCTATGGCAGAGAACACATTGATTGAAAAGGTGCTTTCCCTCGAAGGAAAGTTCAAGTCCATACAGGACCAGCTGTCGGATCCGGCAGTGATGTCCGATATGAAGAAGTACGTCCAGCTCAACAAGGACTATAAGGAGCTCGAGCCCATCATCGCGAAGGGCCACGAGTACGAGAAGGTAGTCTCCGACCTGCAGTCGGCCAAGGACATTATGCTCAATGAGAAGGACGAGGAGCTCCGGGAGATGGCCCGCGAAGAGATTGCCGAGCTTGAGCCCAGGATTCCCGCTCTCGAGCAGGAAATCAAGCTCCTGCTGATTCCCGCTGACCCCGATGACTCCAAGAATGCCATCGTGGAAATCCGCGGCGGTACCGGAGGAGACGAGGCCGCTATTTTCGCAGGCGACCTTTTCCGTATGTATCAGCATTTTGCCGAGTCCAAGGGCTGGCGTCTCGAGGTCACCGACCAGGCGCCCGGCACCTCCGGCGGCTTCAAGCAGATTGTCTTCAAGCTCAGCGGAGACGGCGTCTATGGCGTGATGAAGTATGAGTCTGGCGTGCACCGCGTCCAGAGGGTGCCGCAGACCGAGACCCAGGGCCGCATCCAGACTTCAGCGGCTTCTGTGGCGGTGTTCCCCGAAGCGGGCGAGTTTGACGTGGACCTCAGCTGGGACGATATCCGTCTCGACCTTTTCTGCTCTTCGGGCCCCGGCGGACAGGGCGTGAATACGACCTATTCCGCAGTGCGCCTCACCCACATTCCTTCGGGTCTGGTGGTGCAGTGCCAGGAAGAGCGTTCGCAGCTCAAAAACAAGGACCGCGCTTTCGAAGAGCTCCGTACAAGGCTCTACAACCTGGAGCACCAGAAGTACCTCGACGGCATCGCCGCAAAGCGCAAGACTATGGTCTCCACCGGCGACCGCAGCGCCAAAATCCGTACCTACAACTATCCCCAGGGCCGTGTGACCGACCATCGCATCAATTGGAGTATGTACAACCTGCCCGTCTTTATGGACGGCGACATCCAGGAATGCATAGACCAGCTCCAGATTGCCGAAAACGCTGAGCGCCTCAAGGAAGCGGGGGAATAATCCTGACCATTGGCAGGCGTGGCAAAGCCGGCAATGCCGCCGGTTTTTCCCCGTTCGCTCTCGCGGTAGGGGCGTCTTAACTGCCTGCCCGGCAGACTGCTTGGGTGTCCTTATTTTGCGTGAAATGTAATCTGCTTCTAGTCAATCAATTACAAGAAATCGTCCCGGCGTTTTAAGAGGCCACTGAAAAAGGTTATCCCCAAATAACCTCCTGAGATTTACATATTTGAACGATCCCCTCGAGTTATTGATTCCGATTCCGGATTTTCGAT
>ONLD01000019.1 GCA_900318565.1 uncultured Bacteroidales bacterium | reverse complement strand
GCTTCTACCGCAGCATAATCCCGGGCATCCTTGCCGTCGGGGTGGGACTGCTGCTCGTGGTGATGCTGCTGTTCTTCGTGCTCTCGTATTACGTGAAGCCGCTTAACCGTATGCTGGAGGGCCTGGAAGGCTACCGTTCTTACAACAAGAAATACACCTGCACCTTCGACGGTGACGATGAACTTATACGGCTAAATGAAGGCATCACCGAGCTTGCCGGCGAGAACCAGCAGCTGCGCAAGCGGCTGAAAGATATGAAAACAAAGACTGCAGATGAACTGGAAGGGAATCAGCCGTAACGTCGGACTGGCCCTGCTGGTCAGCTCCCTGTTTATGTTCCTGTCGGTGCTGGTATCGGTGCTGAACGGGAAGGACAGCGCGTGCGCGGCCCTCATCATCAGTTTCACCATTACCTTCATCTTCGGCGCGTTCCCCTTCATCTTCGTGCGCAGGACTTCAGTTATCACCCTGAAGGAAGGCTTCGTGACCATCACCCTGTCCTGGCTGCTGTCCTTCGTGTTCGGAATGCTGCCCTATGCTATGTGGGGAGGCCCTTTCACCTTGCAGAACGCGTGGTTCGAGAGCGTTTCGGGCTTCACTACCACAGGCGCCACCATACTCGACAACATCGAGGCCCTGCCGCGCAGCCTGCTTTTCTGGCGCAGCAGCACGCATTTCATCGGCGGTTTGGGAGTTGTGGTGTTCCTCCTGCTCATTATCCCTGATTCCAGCCCGGTCAAGCTCCGGCTCGCCAATATGGAAGTCGGTTCGCTGTCGCGGGGCGGCTATGCGGCCCGCACCAACAGGACGGTGTATATTTTCGCCTATGTGTACCTAGGCATTTTCGTGCTTGCCTTTTTGCTGTATCTGCTTGCGGGGATGCCTGCGTTCGATGCCGTCTGCCACGCGATGAGCGTGTCGGCGACGGGCGGATTCAGCACCCGCAACGCCTCCATCGGCGCCTTCGGGTCGAGGTGGATAGAAGGGATTACGATACTGTGTATGTATCTGTCATCCTTGCACTTCGGCCTACTGTACCTCGCTATCGTTTCCCGTAGTTTCAAGCCGCTCAACAACCCTGTGATCAAGTACTATACCGGTTCCATCCTGCTGGCTTCGTTGCTGCTCGGTATCGGGCTCAAGACGGGCGGTTTCTTCGGCGGCTGGGGTGAATCGCTTTGGAACGGTCTTTTCGAGATAATGTGCATCTCTTCGACCAGCGGCTTCGCAATTGCAGACAATTCCCAGTGGCCCGGAGCCCTTTGCGCGCTTATCATTATCGTTGCGACGGTCTGCGGCTGCGCGGGCTCTACTTCCGGCGGTCTTAAGATAGACCGTATAGTCTTGATGTTTAAGTCTATAGGCCGTCAGATCATCCGTATCCTGCGCCCCTCTTCGGTCCACGAAGTCAAGTTCGGCGGCAGGGTGCTCAATGATGAGGACCTGACTCCGCATCTCATCTATATCGTTTTGTACGTGCTTCTGCTGGCCTTCTCCGCCGCTCTCTGCCTGTGGATAGGAGTCGGCTGGGACAATGCGATTGCGGCGTCCATTACGAGCATCAGCAACGTGGGGCCCGCGCTGGGCGATATGGGTTCTATGGGCAGTTTCAACGTGGCCCCGGATCCGGCTAAGTTCGTGTACACGATGGATATGTTCCTCGGGCGCGTGGAAATCTATCCCGTGCTGGCCGTGGTGGCTATGTTGTTTGACAAGCGCAGCCGCTGATGGATCCCAAGACTCTGGCGGAAGGCTTTCTGGGAAAGATGGGGATGGAACCGACGCCCTGTCAGGAGGCTTTTTTCCGCGACTTCGCTTCTTTCCTTTGCGCCGACGACGGCGACATTTTCGTGCTGAACGGCTATGCCGGCACCGGCAAGACCACGGCCATTTCCGCCGTCATCTCTTATCTTATGCGCCTCGGCATAAAGTCTGTGCTGCTGGCTCCTACGGGGCGGGCGGCCAAGGTGCTTGGAAGCGTGTCCGGCAGGCCTGCGTCCACGATCCACAAGCATATCTACCGCCAGAAATCCGTCGGCTCAGACGGCTACGGGCAGTTCTCGCTTGCGCCCAACAAGGCAAAGCATACTCTGTTCGTGGTGGACGAGGTGTCGCTTATTGGCATTGACGCCGGCGCCCAGCAGTCCCAGGCGCTTTTCGGCACAGGCAACCTGCTGGAAGATCTCGTGAAGTTCGTGCGCTCGGGCGACGACTGCCGCCTCGTGCTGCTTGGGGATTCGGCCCAGCTGCCTCCGGTGGGACTTGACGCCTCGCCGGCCCTGAGCCGCGATTATATGGACGGCTTCGGGGGAGTGCATTATGCGACTCTCGACACCGTGGTGCGCCAGGCCAGGGATTCGGGTATCCTTACCAATGCGACGTCTATCCGGCGGCGCATCGAGGCCGCTTATCCCGAGCAGGAGTTCGACGACCTGCAGCTGGAGAAATTTCCGGACGTGGAGAGGATTGGCGGCGGGGAACTGCTGGAGGCGATTTCGGATGCCTACGACCGTTACGGCTACGACGACACGATAGTGCTGTGCCGCTCCAACAAGCGCGCGATACGCTACAATCTCGGGATACGGGCCAAGGTCCTGTACAAGGAGGAAGAACTTGCCCGCGGGGATAAGTTTATGATAGTCAAGAACTGCTACCAGTTTGTAGAGGACGTGGAGCAGATGGATTATATTGCCAACGGCGACGTGGCGGTGCTGGACAAGATCTGGCATTACGAGGACCGTTATGGGCTGCGCTTTGCGGATGCGCTGCTGCGTTTTCCGGACTACGACGACTGCGAGGTGCAGGCTAAGGTGTGCCTGGATACGCTGACCAGCGAGTCCGCGGCGCTTACTTATGAGCAGCAGAATGCTTTGTATGCGGGAGTCAGCGCCGATTATGCCGACCGCGGCAGCAAGAAACGCATCTGGGAGGCTGTGCGCGAGGATCCTTTCTTCAACGCGCTGCAGCTTAAGTATGCCGATGCCGTGACCTGCCACAAGGCTCAGGGCGGGCAGTGGAGCTGCGTGTTCATAGACAATCCTTTCTGGCAGGAGGTGCAGACGCTGGAAGACCTTAAGTGGCTTTACACGGCGCTGACCAGGGCCGTGGAGAAGGTGTATCTGGTCAACTTTAAAGACCGTATGTTTCAATGAGCGGGGGCTTTTCTGAGATGCTCCGTTCGCTGGAGGCCAAGGAGCGGGGGAAGATGGACGCGAAGGTGCCTTCGTGGGCGGGCGTGGAGATAGAGGTGCCGCGGGCCGTGAATTTCCAGCAGTGTTCTTCCGAAGGCACAGCCCGGTACAAGGCGGGATTGCTGCCTTGCGGGGGCAGGGTCGCCGACCTTACGGGCGGGCTGGGAGTTGACGGCTGGGCTTTTTCTTTGCGCTCATCGCTGGTTTGGTTTAACGAGAGGGATGCTGCTTTGCTTGATGCCGTGCGGGGAAATTTCGGGGCCCTCGGGGTGGATAATGTGGAGTTCCACGGTTTTGATATAAGTCCTGAAGTTTCGGACTGGAAGGAGTCTTTGGCGGCTTTCGGGCCGGATGCCGTGTATCTGGATCCGGCGCGCCGGGATGCTGCAGGGAGGAAGGTTTTCCTGCTGGAGGAGTGCAGCCCGGATGCGGTGGCGCTGATGCCTTTCTTGCTGACGGTGAGCCCGCTGGTGATGGTCAAGGTGTCGTCTATGGCGGACATTACGATGCTTCGGCGCCGTCTGGAGCCGTACCTGGCCGAGATTCACGTCGTCGGCTCGGGAGGGGAGTGCAAGGAACTGCTGTGCCTCTGCAGGAGGGGCAGTATCACGCGGCGGCCAGGGTCTCCTGGGGACAGGGCTGCCGACTCTATATCGGAGCCGGGACGGGAAGACGGGGTCCTGATACGGCTGACGGAGGACGGATTCGTGTTCGTGCCGGAGGAGGGCCCCTCCGAGTTCCCCGGAGGAAACCATCCCCCTGTCGCCCCCCAAGGGGCATTTTCCCTTACGGGGTCACGCGGCCACGGGCAGCCACGGTTTCCGGTGTCCGCCTCCGCTCAGCCGGACCTGACTCCGGAAACTTCCGCTTCGCTCCATCCCTCCCGCTACGCTACGCTTGCGGGCCACTCCCGTTCACGCAGCCACGGGCGGCCACGGTTTCCGGAGTCCGCCTCCGCTCAGCCGGACCTGACTCCCGAAACTTCCGCTTCGCTCCATCCCTCCCGCTGCGCTTCGCTTGCGGGCCCCTCCCGTTCACGCGGCCACGGGCGGCCACGGTTTCCGGAGTCAGGTCCGGTTGAGACTGCGGCTGAGACTGCGGCGGAGGGCGCGATGTTGCTGTTTGTTCCGTCGGCGGCGATGACGAAGTCGGGCCTGGGGCCGGGGATATGCCGTATGGGATATGACGAGGGGCTGTCGCACTTCGGGAAGTTCTACGAAGTACTGGAGGAACTGCCGTTCTCTTCGTCGGTCATTAAGGACCTCGGCCGCCGCTATCCTAAGGCCGAAGTCACCGCCCGCGGTGTCCCCGTCAGCTCGGAGCAGCTCCGCGCCCGGCTCAAGGCCGCTCCCGGCGGTCCCGTCCACATCTTCGCCCTCAGCCTCTCTTCCCTCAGCCTCTCTTCCCTCCGCCTCTCTTCCCTCCGCCTCATCCTCGTCTGCCGCCCCTTTGCTCCCGCCTCCCGTGTGTGAATCGGGCCTTCCTGCACACGGGCTGCCGTTTCTGGCGCCTCCCGTGTGTGAAACGGGCCATCCTGCACCCGGGGCGCCGGTTCTGCCGCCTCCCGTGTGTGAATCGGGCCTTCCTGCACCCGGGGTGCCGTTTTTGCCGCCTCCCGTGTGTGAAACGGGCCTTCCTGCACCCGGGGCGCCGTTTTTGCCGCCTCCCGTGTGTGAATCGGGCCTTCCTGCACCCGGGACGCCGGTTCTGCCGCCTCCCGTGTGTGAAACGGGCCATCCTGCACCCGGGACGCCGTTTTTGCCGCCTCCCGTGTGTGAATCGGGCCTTCCTGCACCCGGGGCGCCGGTTCTGCTGCCTCCCGTGTGCAAAACGGGCCTTCCTGCACCCGGGGCGCCGAATTAGCTGCCGACACCCGTTACGCGGAAGGCGGTACCGGGGGGCAGTAGTAGGGAAAGAGGCTGGAGCCCTGGACGGCTGAATTGCGCTATTTGCTTATTATCAAAGAAATACATATATTTGCTCCGGACCCACAAGTATATGCTTATGAAAAAGATTATCGCAATTCTGGCGCTGTCCGTAATGGCGCTCGCATCCACTTCCTGCTTGAGTTTCCTTTTTGACAATGACGGCAGCGGCTCCTCTGAACTTGAAGGCACGACCTGGCGGCTCAACAGCCCCGGCGACAGCGTTTATCATCAGGATGTAGTCTATACAGTGTCCTTCGGATCCGGGAATGAGATTTCTTTCAACCGCAACATCGGCGGGGCGAACACGCTGATGGTCGGTACATATACCTACAGCAAGGGCTCCGGAAAATGTTCCGTCCATTATTCGACAGGCGAGGACCAGGCCGACTACAGATTCAAGTTCAGCATAAGCGGGGAGAAGATGGACTTCACCTTCAACCTCCGCACAATTACCCTGACGAAGGTCTAGCCAAAGTAGTATTCCAGCTGCCGGAGAAGCAGAAAGACCCAATTACAACCGCTGCCGGAGAAGCAGGCGCCCCTATTTCAGCAGATGCCTTGTCCAGAACAGGGCATCTGATGCTTTGTCGTGGGCGTGCTGGGCGCCGCGGTAGCCGTGCATCCCGTCGGGATAAATCATCAGGTCGAACTGAATGCCTTCCTTCTGCAGCGCGTCGATAAGCTGGAGGGTGTTCTGGAAGTGGACGTTGTCGTCGCCTGTGCCGTGCGTCAGTTTCAGGGCAGGGGTGCCGTTGTGAAGGCCCCTTGAGCCTGAAATGGCGCATCCCTTCACCCAGCTCAGCACGCTGGCTTCCTTGTAGCCCTCGGGATTGGCCTGCGGCGTGTCCATATAGCGCTCGGTGTAGTGGGAGTCATAAAGCTTCCAGTCGTACACGCCTCCGCCGGCGATGCCGCAGCAGAAGTATTCGGGATGCCGCAGGACCAGCATAGCGGTGGTAGTGCCGCCGAAGGAGAATCCCTCGACGCCTATCTTGCTGCCGTCCACATAAGGCAGCGACTGCAGGTAGCGCGCCCAGGCGATGTAGTCGCCGAGTTCGCGCACGGTCATACGGCGGAATGCCTCGTCCATACCGGCCCTGCCGTTTTCGCCGCTCGAGCGCGGATCCACCACGATGTAGATGATGCCGTTGCGCCAGCACCAGGCGTCGGAAGCGTCGCGGCTGCCCCAGTAGTCACGCACGTAGGGAGTGCCGGGCCCGCCGTAGAGCTGCATCACCACGGGAAACTTCTTGCCGGGCTTGAAGTCGCGGGGGAGCGAAAGCAGGCCGTAGAGCGTGTAGCCGTCGTTTTCTATGGTCACGATTTCAGCCCTGGGGCCCGCGTCCGTGCTTTCCGGAGCCTTCTCCAAAGTCTTGACTTTCAGGGCGCTGCCGCTTACTTCTCTCCAAGGGCTGCGGGCATTGGAGATGCGGGCCTTGAAGGTCTTGAAGTCGTTGGAAATCTCGGCCGCGGCGGTGTAGTAGTCCGGGTCGGTAAGAGTATAGATGCGGCCTTTCTTGTCGAGGCGGTAGAGGGTCGGATGTATGCGGGAATCCCGCTTGGCAAGGAACCACAGGTCACCTTTGCGGGCGTTGTATTTCAGCAGCTGGATGTCCCAGTTGGGGCCGTCGGTAAGGCGCCGGAGCGACCCGTCGTAGCCGAGGAAATAAATCTGCTGCCAGCCGGACTCGAAGGCGCGGGCCATAATCAGCCCCTTGTCGGTGAAGAGCATACCGTCTATCCAGTCCACCCAGGCGGGGTATTCCTCGCGATACACTTCACGTTTGCTCCCGTCCGTCGCGCTGACGGCAAACAGTTCCAGCAGGCTCTGCCTGCGGGGCATACGGCTGACATACAGCTCGTCCGAACCGGGGCCCCAGAAAGGAGTGCCGAAATACTGCTCGGGGGAGTCGTCAAACTGCGCCCAGGTCGTGCCTGAGCCGTCGGCAGCGGCAATTCCTATGCGCACGGAAGGGTTGTTCTCTCCGGCCTTGGGGTAGCGGGTCAGGCTGAGCGAGCCGTCCTGCCCGAAGGGGGAGTAGATGGGGAACATCGGCACCAGGCTGTTGTCGAAACGGTAGAAGGCCAATTTCTTAGAATCCGGACTCCACCAGAAGGCGCGGTAACGGGAGGGCCGTCCGAAGATTTCTTCGTAATACACCCAGGAAGCGTAGCCGTTGAGCATAAGGTCGGTGCCGTCGGAGGTCAGCCGGGTCTCGACTCCTTCGCTTATGTTTCTGACCCACAGGTCGTTATCTCTAGTAAATGCCACCATAGTAGAATCCGGAGATGGCGTTGGATTCACCTCCTGTGCGTGCAAATGCGCGCACGCGAACAAGAAAAATATAAAAGCAAATCGTTTCATCAGTACAAAAATAATGATTATCCGACAAAAAAGTAGTATCTTTGAAGATTAAAAACAACATTTACACAAATGGCAATAATAGAATGCAAGGAAGTCTGCAAGAGCTTCGGAGAGAAAGTTGCGCTTGACCGCGTCAGCATTTCCGTCCCCGAGGGGCAGATTTTCGGATTGCTCGGCCCCAACGGCGCCGGCAAGACCACTCTTATCCGGATTATCAACCGGATTACCATCCCCAACTCCGGGGAAGTGTATTTCAACGGACGGCCCATCACCCAGAGCGATGTCGAGAAGATAGGCTATATGCCGGAAGAGCGCGGCCTGTACCGCAAGATGAAAGTCGGCGACCAGGCTATGTACCTGGCCCGTCTCAAGGGTATGACGACCCAGGACGCCCGCCGCAGCCTCAAGGAGTGGTTTATCCGTTTCGGAATCCAGGACTGGTGGGACAAGAAAGTGGAGGAACTCTCCAAAGGTATGGCCCAGAAGCTTCAGTTCATCACCACGGTGGTCCACAAGCCCTCCCTGATGATTCTGGATGAGCCCTTCTCCGGCTTCGATCCGGTCAACGCGGAGATTATCCGCTCCGAAATCCTCCGTCTCAAGGAGGAAGGAGCCACCATCATCCTCTCCACCCACAATATGGAATCCGTCGAGGAGCTCTGTGACAACATCGCCCTCATCAACAAGTCCCGCCTCGTGATTACCGGCGGCGTGAACCAGATCCGCCGCGACTACGGCAACAACAACGTCGAGCTCGTCTATACCGACGAGGGCGGCCGCCACACCGAGGTCCTGCCCCGCGAGACCGACGGCGCCTCCACCCTCCAGCAGTACCTGGCCAAGGGCGTGACCATCAATTCCTACAAGGAGCTGATGCCCCGTATGAACGATATTTTCATCAAATTAGTAACAGAACAGCAATGAACCTGCACACTACCGGTATAATTATCAGCAGGGAATACCTCAACAAGGTCAAGAAGAAGAGTTTCCTCGTGACGACTTTCCTCGTCCCTGTGCTCTTCGCCGCTCTCTGCATCCTTCCGTCGCTGATTATGCTCGGCACGAAGGAAAGTTCCAAGAATATCGCCGTCATCGACCGTTCCGGAATAGTGGCTCCTACGCTTGAAAGCGGGGAGACCGCTACCTATGTGGTGCTCGATGCCGCTACGGAGGACCCTGAGAGCATCAAGCTCAAACTCTCCGAACTCGGCTATGACGCCTTGCTGCTCATCTCCGATATCGACACCAGCGGCCGTACCGTAAACGCCGACGTGTTCTCTTCCAAGCCTATGGGTATGGACCTCAGCGAAAACATCAACGGCAAGATCAATTCCGCCGTGGAGTCGTGGAGAATCGAACAGTCCGGCATCGAAAACCTCAAGGAGATTATGAAGGACGTGAAGGCCAACGTGCGCCTCCATTCCTACACCCTTGACGCCGAAGGCAAGGAAAAGGTCTCTGAATCAGGCGTTTATATGATGGTCTCGATGATTCTCGGTATGATCATCTATATGTTCATCGCCCTCTTCGGCGGTATGGTGATGTCGTCCGTCATCGAAGAGAAGGCCAGCCGCGTGGTCGAAGTGCTCGTCAGTTCCGTCAAGGCTACCGAACTTATGTTCGGCAAAATCATCGGCGTGGCCCTCGTGGCCCTTACGCAGTTCTTCCTGTGGATAGTGCTGACCCTCGCCATACTCGGCATCGTGGGCGCCGTCTCCGGACAGAACCTGCTCCAGGGTGCCGACACGACCCAGATGGTGCAGACTGTCGGAGGCCTCCAGGCCGAACAGGCCGAAGAAGTGGCTGCCGTCCTCTCCGACCAGGGAGAGATGGGAGTCATCTTCTCGACCCTCGGCAACCTGCCCTTCGGCCAGATTCTGGTATGCTTCGTGGTGTTCTTCCTCTTCGGCTATATGCTTTACGCTTCGCTGTTTGCGGCAATCGGCTCCGCCGTGGAGAATGAAGGCGACACCCAACAGCTCCAGATTCCCATAACGATTCCTCTGCTGCTCGGCTTCTTCATCGCCATCTACGCGTTCAAGGCTCCCGACAGCGCGCTGGTGTTCTGGGGCTCGATGATTCCTTTCACTTCTCCCATCGTGATGCTGGCCCGTCTTCCTTTCGGAGTCCCCGTCTGGGAAATCGTGCTTTCCATCGTGCTGCTCATCGCAACCTTTGCCGTGTGCGCCTGGATTTCCGCGAAGATATACAAGGTCGGTATCCTGATGTTCGGAAAGAAATCCACCTGGAAAGACCTCTGGAAATGGTTTAAACAAAAATAATATGAGAAAGACAATATCCGTATTTCTCCTGCTTGCGGCCCTGACCGGGTGCAAGACCGGAATGTACTGGGAGAAAGTGCCTATGGACGGCCATCGCACAGGGGTGACCGCCCCTTCCGCCACCAACATCCCCGAAGCAATCGGCACGGTTGATTCCGCGACAGGAGCATATACTTCTCCCAACGGGACCGTGTTCACCGAAGGCGCCACTCCGAAAGTCGCGTCCCTGCTCCTGGACGCCCAGGGTGCTATGGCGGAGGTCAAGGAAGTGATTGCCTATTCTACCCGTTCTATGACTGCGGCCCCTCCCGAGTCGGAACTGAGCAACTTCGTGGTGGACTTCCTCCGCAGCGAGGCTGGCACTCTCTTCAAGCGCAATATCGATGTGGCCATCATCAACTTCGGCGGTATCCGCGTCGATATGCCCGAGGGTGACGTGATTCTCGACGACATCCGTTCGATGTTCCCGTTCAACAACAAGATTTGCTATGTCGAGCTTCCCGGAGCGGAACTGCTGCGCCTTATGGACGACGTGGCCGAATTCGGCCCCCAGTGCCTTAGCGGGGTGAAGCTGGTCATCTCCGACAAGAAGGTGGAGAGCCTGGAAGTAGGCGGCAAGAGCGTCGATCCCAAGAAGAAATACGGCGTGGCCACCGTGGACTTCCTGCTGGACGGCGGCGACAACATCAGCGTGGCCCGCGGCGCGACCAAGCTCATCACGAGCGACGTGGTCATCGGCCAGGCCATCGAGAAGTATGTCCGTCGCCTGGGCGCTGAAGGCAAGGCAATTGAATATCAGACCGACGGGAGGGTCGTAATAAAATGATGAAACGCATACTTTGTATTTTTGCGGCTGCTGCCGCCTTGTGTGCCTGCGGGCCCAAGCTCGTCATACTGCACACCAACGATACCCATTCCCATATGGACCCGCTGCGTGACGGCAGGGGAGGCATAATCGAAAGGGCCGCTTTCGTGGACTCGGTGCGCAAGGCCGAAGGCGAGGGCAAGGTGCTCCTTCTGCACGCCGGCGACTTCAATCAGGGTACGTCCTACTACTCCCAGCTGCACGGCAGGCTCGAGGCCTCAATGCTCGACGCTATGGGCTACGACGCGGTGACCCTCGGCAACCACGAGTTCGACGACGGCATCGAGGACCTGACGGAGCGTCTGCGCGGCGTGAAATGCCCCGTGGTCTGCGCCAACCTGGACCTGAGTTCCTTCGAGCTCGGACAGTATGTAAAGCCCTACACCATAGTCAACAAGGGCGGCAAGAAGATTGGCATCATCGGCCTCGAGGCCAATATCTCGACCTGCGTGTCCAAGACCACTTCTTCCCGCATCCCCCAGCTTGACGCCGTCGAGGTGACCAACAAGTGGGCGAAATACCTGCGCGAAGAGGAGCACTGCGATATGATCATACTCCTGTCCCACTTCGGCTATGTAGGCGAGCCCGCCGGCACTCCTGACGACCAGAGCAACATTGCGGGAATGAAGGGCGTGGACCTCGTGGTCGCGGGGCATTCGCACACGTTCGTGGATGATTTCATCTATGTGAAGGACCTTGAAGGCAAGGACGTCCCTATCATCACGGACGGATGCTGGGGCCTGGATATGGGAATGATTAAAGTTTACTAAGCTATGATACAGTCGATGACCGGTTATGGCAAGGCGGAGGTCTTGCTCGAAGAAGGAAAACTGACGGTGGAAATCCGTTCCGTCAATGGTAAGAGCGCGGAAATCAGTCTCAAGACTTCGCTGCTGCCCAAGGACAAGGAACTTCCTCTGAGGAAGAGAATCGCCGAGCGCCTCGGAAGAGGCACGGTGGACGTGTTTATGACCTGGGAGCCCAACGCCGCCGGACACACCGCATCCATCAACCGCGAACTCGCACTGTCGTACTACAAGCAGATCGGCGCCCTGGCTTCCGAAATCGGGGCGCCGGATCCTGCGGAAGAAGGCTCTGTCTATCTTCTCGCCTCGCTGCTGAGGCTGCCCGACGTGGTGGATCCCGGCAAGCGTGATGTCATCACCGAAGAGAACTGGCCCCTCGTTGACGCCGGATTCGACAGGGCTCTCGATGCCATCGAAGCCTACCGCATCACGGAAGGGAAGGCCCTGTATGAAGACGTGACCGGCCGCGTGCAGACTATCCTCGCCCTTGAAGACGAGGTGGAATCCTACGAGGCGGAGCGCATAAGCGCCGCGCGGGAGAGAATCCTCAAGGCGGCCGAAGACCTCTCCGTCAAGCTGGATCCCGAGAGGCTCGAGCAGGAGATGATTTTCTATCTTGAGAAACTGGACATAAACGAAGAAAAAGTTCGCCTGCGGCAGCACTGCCGCTATTTTCTCGATACCATTCAGACTGAACCCGCCCCTGGCAAGAAACTTGGATTCATACTCCAGGAAATGGGGCGCGAAATCAACACGACAGGATCCAAAGCCAACCACTCAGGCATCCAGAAAGCCGTGGTCCGGATGAAGGACGAACTGGAGAAGATTCGCGAGCAGTCGATGAATATACTATGAAAAAGAGACTTAAACTCATTATTTTGACTCTGCTGCTGTCCTGTACGGCCGCACTGGCTCAGATGCCCGACACCACCGGAATCTATTCCGAGCGGAAGGACACACTCGACGCCACCGTGCTCTCCGCCTCCGGCAGCAGCAACTTCCTGTCGAAAGGAAAAGACATTCGCACGGAAGTGATTACAGTGGCCGGCCTCTGCAAGATGGCCTGCTGCAACCTTGCTGAAAGCTTTGAAAACTCCGCGAGCGTGACCGTCGGCTACAGCGACGCCGTGTCCGGAGCCCGCCAGATACGGCTTCTGGGACAGAGCGGCATCTACGTGCAGATGCTGGACGAGAACCGTCCCGTGATGCGCGGCCTCGCCGCACCCTGGGGCCTCAACTGGGTGCCGTCCCAGTGGCTGGAAAGCATACAGATCGCCAAAGGCGTGACCTCCGTCATCAACGGCGTGGAGTCAATGACCGGGCAGATAAATATGGAACACCGCAAGCCCACGGACGAGATTCCTCTCTACGTGCAGGCTTCCCTGATGAACGACACCAAGACCGACCTCAACGTGGCAAGTTCCCTGCAACTGGACGAGTTGGGCAAGTGGAGTACCGTGATACTGGCCCACGCAGACCGTATCTTCAAGGGTATGGACCACAATGCGGACGGATTCGTCGATGACCCTCTCGGCGGCTCCTACTCTCTCTCGAACCGCTGGCTCTACTACGATCCCAGCGGGCTGCAGGTGCGCTTCGGCGTGCGCGGCATCTTCGATACCAAGCACGGAGGACAGCAGCTCCTGACGCTCGAGAACCCCTGGGCCACCGAAATCAGCAACAAGAACTTCGACGGCTATGTCAAGGTGGGCGTGCCCCTGAACGAAGACAACAGCCGCAATTTCGCCGTGGTGGCGGATTACAACTATACCGACCTGGATTCCGCTTTCGGCCGCAATCCCTACATTGCCGGCCAGCACTCCGCTTTCGTGAACCTGCTCTACCAGGACCAGCGCCTGGAGGCGCATCATTTCACTCTCGGTATCAGCAATATGCTTGATATCTACAAGGAATCGCTTGTCTGGAAGCCCAATTACGGCAAGAAAGGCACCTACAACGGAGATTCGCTGCTCAACGACCTCGGAGCCTTCGTGGAATATACCTTCCACGCCGAAGACAAGTTCTCGGCTATCACCAGCCTCCGTGCCGACTGGTTCCGCGGCGCCGGAGTCAAGCTTTCGCCGCGCCTTACGCTGCGCTGGAATCCTTTCGAACAGCTGGTCATCCGCGCCAACGGCGGCAGGGGACTGCGTTACAGCACCCCTCTGATAGACAACATCGGTATACTTTCCACCGGCAAGGTACTGAACGGCAGCCTCCTCCAACACCCGCTCGAGGATGCGTGGACCTTCGGAGGCAACATCACCTGGTACCTGCCGTTCGACAAGTCGCAGAAAACCTATATCAGCCTTGATTACTTCGGCACCCGTTTCGTGGACCAGATGCTTGTGGACTACACGGCTACCGACATCAATATCTATTCCCTGAAAGACGTGCCCGGCGGCTATTCCCGCACGGACAATTTCCAGCTGGACATTTCCTCAGAGCCTTTCAGGGGCTTCACCGTGACGCTTACGGGCCGCATTACCGACCCCAGGCAGACGCTTCTGGGCCAGTCCGACGACTACAAGCCGATGACGAGCCGCTTCAAGGGTGTGCTGAACCTTCAGTATGCAACGCGCCTGAACAAATGGATTTTCGATTTCACCGCTTCCTACAACGGCACGATGCGGCTATGGGACTTTATGGCGCCGTACTATATCTATAGCGACCCTAAGAACAGCCCGGCATATCCTTTGCTCTACGCCCAGGTGACCAAGCGTTTCAAGGGCTTCGACTTCTATGTTGGAGGCGAGAACCTCACCGGCTTCACCCAGCCCGATCCCATCATCGGTGCCGCAGACCCCTGGGCGCCCGGATTTGACGCCAGCTGCATCTGGGGCCCGCTGATGGGCCGCCGCATTTATGCAGGAATTAGAGTAACACTTTGGAAAACAGAATAATATGAGACAGTTTATGATTTTGCTTGCGCTCGTGCAAGTCGTATTCGCGAGCAATATACATTGCGCCAACTGCAGCCGCAAGGTCCAGGACAACATCGCCTTCGAAAAGGGCGTGAAGGACCTGAAAGTGGATGTGGAAGGGAAGACCATCACTGTGGTCTTCAACCCTGCAAAGACCGATACGCTGAAGCTCAAGAAGGCTATCAACAAGCTCGGCTATACTGCAGATGTCGTTGAATATAATACAGTTAAATAAAGTGGAAGAAGAACGCAAACTCAATTTTCTCGAAGAAATCATCGAGAATGACCTGAAGACGGGCAAAGTGGACAGCATCCTGACCCGCTTCCCTCCGGAGCCGAACGGCTACCTCCATCTGGGCCACGCAAAGAGCCTTTGTATCAATTTCGGACTTGCCCAGAAGTACGGGGGCAAGACCAACCTCCGTTACGATGACACGAACCCCACCAAGGAAGACACCGAGTACGTGGACTCCATCAAGGAAGACATCAAGTGGCTCGGGTTCCAGTGGGACAAGGAGCTGTATGCCTCCGACTATTTCGACCAGCTCTACGAGTGGGCCGAACAGCTTATCGAGAGGGGACTCGCCTACGTGGACGACCAGACCCAGGAAGAGATTTCCAAGGGGCGCGGCACCGTCGAGACGCCCGGCAAGGAGAGCCCCTGGAGAGGCCGCAGCGTGGAGGAGAACCTGAAGCTCTTCCGCGAAATGCGCGACGGAAAGTACGCCGACGGCGAGAAGGTGCTTCGCGCCAAGATTGATATGGCGCACCCGAATATGTTCTTCCGTGATCCTATCCTGTACCGTATCAAGCACGCCCATCATCATCGTACCGGAGACAAGTGGTGCATCTATCCTATGTACGACTTCACCCACGGCCAGTGCGACTCCATCGAGCACATCACCCATTCAATCTGCACGCTGGAGTTCGACGTGCACCGTCCGCTCTACGACTGGTTCATCGAGACCCTGGGCATCTACCCCAGCCACCAGTACGAGTTTGCACGCCTCAACCTGACCTACACCCTGATGAGCAAGCGCAAACTTCTGGAACTCGTGCAGAAGGGGCTCGTGGCAGGCTGGGACGACCCGCGTATGCCTACGCTCTGCGGAGTGCGGCGCCGCGGCTACACGCCAGAGGGCCTCAAGCTCTTCTGCGACAAGATCGGCGTCAGCAAGCGCGACCAGCTGATGGACATCCAGCTGCTGGAGTGGTGCGTGCGCCAGGATCTAAACGCCCGTTCCAACCGCTATATGGTGGTGCAGGACCCGTTGAAGCTGACCATTATCAACTATCCCGAAGGGCAGGTGGAGTGGTTCGACTGCACGCTCAATCCGGCCGAGCCCGAAGGGGCGACCCGCAAGGTGCCGTTCAGCCGCGAACTATATATCGAGCGCGCCGACTTTATGGAAGACGCTCCCAAGAAGTTCTTCCGCCTCAAGCCCGACGGAGAGGTGCGCCTGAAGTACACCTATATTATTAAGTGCGAGGAAGTGGTGAAGGATGCCGACGGCAACATCACCGAGCTGCGCTGCACCTATGATCCTTCGACACGTCCCGGCGCAGGGGAGTGGCGCTCCGTCAAAGGCACCATCCACTGGGTCAGCACAGCCCACGCCAGGGAGCTGGAAATACGCAATTACGACCGTCTCTTCACCCTTGCCGATATGAGCCAGGTGCCCGAAGACAAGGACTACAAGGATTTCCTCAACCCCGATTCCCTCGTGCTTGCACGCGGCTGGGCCGAGCCCGCACTGCTTGATGACGCCTCCGGCATCGCCGTACAGTTCGAGCGCACCGGCTACTATATCAAGGATGCTGACAGCACGCCTGACAACCCCGTGTTCAACCGCACCGCCACCCTCAAGGACTCATACAAACCTGAGTAAGAGTGAACGATTTCGTATTCTCCCTGATGCTCCTCGGAGCCCTTTCCTCGAGCGGGACCCTGCCTTTCTGGGCGGTCTCGAACGAGGGCGGCATTATGCCGGACCGCAGCGGCGGGCTTGCCCTTGTCCAGGCGTACAAGCCTTTCGATGAAAGCAAGACCCTGCAGTGGCAGGCGGGAGTGTCGCTGGCGGCCAATTATCAGCCCGACGACCCGCTGAATCCCGGGAGTTCTCCGTTCCATCCGATGGTGGACCAGCTCTACGGCGGCCTGCGCTGGAAAGTGCTCAGGGTGGACCTCGGTATGATGCGGCGCGATGCCGAATTTCTCGGGGCTGACCGGAGCCTGGGCTCGCTGAGCGTCACCCAAGGACATATCGTGGAGAGCAACAACGCCCGCACGATGCCCGGCTACAAGCTGGTGCTGGAGCCCTGGGCCGTACCTTTCACAGGTAAGCACCTGCTGCTGAGCGGCGTATGGGGAGACTACAAGACCATTGACGACCGCTACGTGGACGGTGCCCTGGTGCACCGTCTGCGCGGTTACGTGACCTTCGACACCCGCAAGCATTTCTATGCCCAGCTGGGAATTGACCACTATGCGCTCTGGGGCGGTACGAGCCCTGTTTACGGTGAAATGCCCATCACCTGGGGCAATTACTTCCGCGTGGCGACGGCGCGTCGGGCCTCTTCTGCCGGCACCACGAGCGACCAGATGAACGTCATCGGCGACCACGGCGGGGCGGAGCAGCTGCGCCTGGGCTGGAGGGCGGATGCCTGGGACCTCACTTTCCAGTGGGAGAAGCCTTACAGCGACAAGTCCAGTATGCGCCTGAACAACATCCCCGACGGCGCCTACACCCTGCATTTCTCCTTCAAGGACAAGAACCGCTGGGTCAGCGACGCCCTGGTGGAGTTCCACTACACGATGTGGCAGTCCGGCACCATCCACGAGAAAGAGACCGATGCCGACGGGAAGCAGATCAACTGGCACGAGAACAAGACCCTCAACATTTTCGGCGGCGACAATTACTATACTAATGGTGAATACATATCCGGCTGGACCCATTTCGGACGCAGCATCTGCGGCCCCCTGTTTTTCACGGATACATTCAGGGATGTGCGCCAGATAGTCAACAACCGCTACCGTGCCCTGCACCTGGGCGTGTCAGGAAAGCTTTTCCGCAAGGCTCCGTACCGCCTGATGCTGACGCTGAGCGACGACTACGGCACCTACTCCAGGCCTTATGTCGCCGGCGCCACGAGCTGGGGCAGCGGCTGGAACTGGTGGGAGCCCAACACCCTTGACAAGGGCCTTACGCAGTTCTCCGCGGCATTTTCGGGCTTCGTGCCCTTGACGCTTGGACGCCGCACGTCGCTCGATATCGTGTATGGATTATATGCTGATGCAGGAGAGGTGCTTCCACGCGCCTTCGCCGGCAGCCTTGGAATACGTTTTAATATAAAATAAGGATTATGGAACTAAGCCAGAGAGCTATCAATATGCCTTCCTCTCCTATCAGGAAGCTGGCTCCCTACGCCGAGGCTGCGAAGCGCAACGGCGTACACGTGTATCACCTCAACATCGGACAGCCCGACATCAAGACTCCCGAATGCGGTATGGCGGCCCTGCGCGGCATCGACCGCGAGATTCTCGAATACAGTCCCTCGGACGGCTACCTGAGCCTGCGCACCAAGATGGTGAGCTATTATGCGCAGTACGGCATCTACCTCAGTCCCGATGAGATAATCATCACTTCCGGCGGCTCCGAGGCTGTGCTGTTCGCGTTTCTCGCGTGCCTGAGCCCCGGCGATGAAATCATCGTGACAGACCCATTCTACGCCAACTATATGGCCTTCGCCATTTCCGTGGGGGCCGTAATCAAGTCGGTGAAGACCAGCATCGAGGACGGCTTTCGCCTGCCTCCGGTCGAGGCTTTCGAGAAACAGATAACCCCCAAGACCAAGGCCATCCTCATCTGCAACCCCAACAATCCGACCGGCTACCTCTATACCCGCGCCGAAATGAACCGGCTGCGCGACATCGTGCGCCAGCACGACCTGTACCTTTTCAGCGACGAGGTGTACCGCGAATTCATTTATACCGGAATGCCCTATATCAGCGCCTTCCACCTTGAGGGCATAGAGCAGAACGTGGTGCTGTTCGACTCCGTGTCCAAGCGCTATTCCGAGTGCGGCATAAGAATCGGCTGTCTCTGCACCAAGAACAAGATGGTCCACGACGCCGTGATGAAGTTCTGCCAGGCCCGCCTCAGCCCGCCCCTTATCGGGCAGATAGTGGCGGAAGCCAGCATAGGGGTGCAGAAGTCCTATCTCCAGGGGGTCTATGAAGAGTATCTGGACAGGCGCAACTTCCTGATTGACGGACTGAACCGCATTCCCGGAGTGTACAGCCCCATTCCTATGGGCGCGTTCTACACCGTGGCGAAACTACCCGTCGATGATGCCGAGAAGTTCTGTATCTGGTGCCTCAGCGATTTCCAGTACGAAGGCTCCACGATTATGATGGCCCCTGCCGCCGGATTCTACACGGAACCGGGCGAGGGCAAGCACGAGGTGCGTATCGCTTACATCCTCAAGAAGGAAGACCTCGGAAAGGCCCTGGAATGCCTCAAGGTGGCCCTCCAACAGTATCCCGGAAGATTACAAGATTAGTATAATGGTTAGTTAGTAGTATATGCTCAGCAGACAGGTAGCGGAAGCCCTCCGCAAAAGGGAAACCCCTTATTATTTCTATGACATCGATCTCCTGCGGCAGACCCTGGAGAGCGTAGTGTCGGTGGCCCGTAAGTACGGGTTCGTCATCCATTATGCCATCAAGGCCAATTACGATCCTCATATCCTTGAGGTGATAAAAGAATACGGTCTTGGCATTGACTGCGCCTCCGGCGGCGAGATGCGCTGCGCGATAGAGGCCGGTTTCGACCCGCAGGGCATCGTGTATGCCGGCGTGGGGAAGCGCGACAAGGAAATCCGCTATGCCATCGAGCAGGGGATTTTCGCAATCAACTGCGAATCCATCCAGGAACTTGGCGTCGTGGACGCTATCGCCGGAGAGCTTGGAAAAGTGCAGAACATAGCCCTTCGTATCAATCCCGATATCGATCCGAAGACCAACAAGTGCATCGATACCGGCCAGGCTGATTCCAAGTTCGGCATTTCTTATGAGGAAGTGACCGAAAAGCTGGACTTTATCAGGTCCCTGAAACACGTCAAGGTCAGCGGAATACACCTGCATATAGGCTCGCAAATCCGTGAGCTGCACGTATTTGAGTACCTCTGCGCCAAGGTCAATTCCATTGTAGGACATCTGACCTCTCTCGGGCTTGACTTCGATTTCGTGGATGTGGGAGGCGGCCTCGGAGTCAATTACGACTTCCCGGAGAACGAGCCCGTACCCAACTTCGCGTCCGTTTTCGCCATCATCAATTCGCACCTTAAAGTGGACGGACGTCCCGTGCATTTCGAATTCGGAAGGGCTATAGTGGCCCAGTGCGGGGAACTTATCACGTCGGTACTTTTCAACAAGACTACGGCCACCGGCCGCAAGATTGTCGTGGTGGACGCCTCGATGACGGAACTGATACGTCCGGCGCTCTACGGCTCCTACCACAATATAGAGAACATCACCTCCCAGGCCAAGGAGCGCGAACGCTACACCATTGTGGGCACGGCCTGCGAGTCCACGGACGTGTTCGACGAGGGCATAACCCTGCCCAGGACGCAGCGCGGCGACCTGCTGACCATCAAGTCTGCGGGCGCCTACGGTATGTCGATGGCTTCACGTTACAACCTGCACGACCTCCCCGGGGCGGTCTATAGCGACGAACTTTAGGATATGAACGATTTCGTGGTGTCTCTTATGCTCCTCGGAGCTCTTGGAACGCAGACCGACGCTCTGCCGTTCTGGGCCACCGCGAACCAATACGGCATTTTGCCTGAAAGCAACGGCAAGATGGCCCTTCTGCGCGCCGGTACGTCCTTTGACGAGTCCAAGACACTGCAGTGGCGCTGGGGCGCTTCGCTGGGCCTGAGGGATGACTTCCGGGGCACGCAATTCATCCCCGACGAAGTCTATGCCAGCCTGCGCTGGACCAAGTTGCGCCTGGATGCGGGTATGATACGCCCTGAGCAGATGTACCTTGCCGCCGACCCTGCGCTCGGGCCGCTTTCGGTCACGGCGGGCAACTGTATGATGAGCGGCAACGCGCGCACTATGCCGGGCTACACCTTGACTCTCGAGCCCTGGGACATACCTTTCACGAAGGGACACCTTCAGCTCAGCGGCCGTTTTGCCGACTGGAGCACCATTGACAAGCGATATGTGCAGGGGGCCCTGGTCCACGACACAGCCATCTACCTCCACGCCCATATCGGCTCGCACCTGAGTTTCCAGGTGGGGCTGGACAACTATTCAGTCTGGGCCGGAGTAAGCCCAGCAGGCGCGCAGCCCCGTTCTTTCCCGGATTATCTGCGGGTGATAACCGCACGTCCGGGCGGAAAGACCGCTTCTGTCGGAGACCAGGTCAATTCCCTTGGCGACCACCGCGGACGCGAACTGTTCCGGGCCGAATACCACACTTCCGGTTGGGCGCTCAGTCTCCAGCACGACATTCCCTACGATGACCGTTCCGGGATGATACTTAAAAACTTCCCTGACGGGGTCAACACAATCTGCCTGTCCTTCAAGGATAAGTCGCGGTGGATCAGCGATATCGTGTACGAGTACCACACCACGATGAACCAGTCGGGAGACTGCGAGAGGCGGCTTGCCACGGAGGCGGAGATTTCTGCCAAGGACCCGCGCCTGTATTTCGACGAGCCCAGCGGGCAGTATTTCACAATCGTTGGCGGCGGAGACAATTATTGCAACAACTACGAGTACCGTTCCGGATGGACGGCTTTCTACCGCCAGATAGGACATCCTCTGTTCTTTACCCGCGGCTATTACGAGACAGGCAATCCTTCGGAGTATGTCTGCCAGGGCACCTGGAACAACCTGCTGCAGGCCCATCATTTCGGCCTTTCGGGCAGCCTCTTCCGCAAAGTGCCTTACCGCCTGGTGCTTACCTATTCCCGGAACTGGGGCTGCTGGTATGATACCGAATATAGATATGGCCGCGGCACGCGCCTGGAAAAGCCGCTGGAGCAGTTCAGCGCCGGTTTTTCTGCCGTAATACCGCTGCTCCGGGGAGCGCTTTCCCTGGTGCCGGGACTGTACTACGATACGGGTGAAGCCCTCAATGACGGCTTTGCCGCAACTTTTGCCGTTAAATATACATTTAGAAAAAGATAACAGATATGAATCTCGACCATTTTCTCCAGCTTTTCGTGGTGAAGGAAAAAAGTTTCTTCCCGTTGTTTATCCAGTCTGCCGAGAATATCGTGAAGGCTTCAGACCTTCTGCTTGAGCAGACCAAGGAGACGGATCCCGACAACCGCCGTATTCTGGCTCACAGAATCAAGGAACACGAGACGGCCGGAGACGAAGTTACCGACAAGATAGTGGATGTGCTCATAGATGCGTACGTGACTCCTTTCGACAGGGATGACATCCACAATCTCGCGGAGACTATGGACACCTTCCTTGATATGATACGCGACGCCTCCAAGAAGATAGCGATTTATCAGCCCAAGGACCCTTCGCGCAAGCTCATCGAGATTGCGGAATATATCCAGAAAGCGGCGGTCATCCTGCTGGAAATCACGCGCAAGTTCGACACTATGCGCAAGGATGCCAAGTCGCTGGACCAGTTGTGCGACGACATCAAGGACATAGAGCATACCGTGGATGACATCTATGAGACCTATATGTCCAACCTCTTCGAGAAGGAAAAGGATGCCATAGAGCTCGTCAAGAAGAAGAATATCGCGCAGGCTCTCGAGGATACCTCCGACCAGGCCAAGGCGGTGTCGAGTATGGTGCGCAGCATAGTGGTGAAAAACAGTTAGCTGATGGTTGCAATCGTACTCGTAACGGCTGTCATTGCGCTGTTGTTCAGCTTTACCAACGGGATGAACGACGCCGCAAACTGTATAGCGTCGGTGATAGCCACGAAGGCCCTTCCTCCCAAGGTGGCCGTGGCCTGGGCTGCGTTCTGGATTTTTATGGCGATGTTCATATTCGACACCACGGTGGCCGCCACTATGGGAAAAGGTATCGTGGACCAGAACTGCATCGACGTGTATGTGATTCTTGCCGCGCTGCTGGGCTCTGTGCTGTATATTTTCATATGCACTAAGATAGGCCTGCCGGTATCCGCCTCCCACGCACTGGTCGGCGGCCTCATAGGCCCCGTGTGGTTTGTATATGGCGGGCAGTACCTTATGACTAAGGGCATCCTGACTATCATAGCTTTCATCGTCATTTCCCCGCTCATCGGAATGATAATGGGCTTCACGCTCAACTGCCTGTTTATGCTTATTTTCCGTAGGTCCAAGGCTCAGAAGGTCGATAAGGGATTCCGTCGTATGCAGCTGCTTTCGAGCGCGGCCTTCTCGCTGGGCTTCGGCGGCAACGACGGCCAGAAGACGATGGGAGTCATCGCCATCTTGTTCGCTACCGCCTTCGCTTCCGAGCCGGACAATCCGGTGATGCGCTTCCTCTACGGCAACGGCTTCGAGGCTGCGCAGGCGGCGGGCTATGCTGGCTTCTATGTGCCTATGTGGCTGAAATACACTTGCTACGGCCTCATCGCCCTCGGCACCGTGACCGGCGGCTGGTCGGTAATCAGGACCCTCAGCGACGGCCTGAGCAAGCTGTACCCGACGCAGGGCTTCTGCGCCGAGGCTTCCGGAGCCATCACCCTGATTCTCACCGCTTTCCTCGGAATCCCCGTAAGCACCACGCATACGATTACGGGCTCCATCATCGGCACGGGCCTTACCCGCGGCGTCAAGACGGTGAAGTGGATTACCGCAAAGAATATAGTCTGGGCCTGGATTCTTACCATTCCCGCCGTCATCGTGGTCAGCGGCGTCATTTACCTGATTATGGTGCACTGGCTGGGTTGCCCGGTGAAGGTGCTGTAGATTATGAAACTATTCTGGAACACACTTAAGCGTTACGTCAGTCCTTACAAGGGGTGGCTGGGAGCATCGGTCGTGCTGAACATACTCTCGGCCCTCTTCAATATTTTTTCTTTTTCGCTGCTGATTCCGATACTGAAAATCTTGTTCAACATCAACGAGATGCAGTACGAATTCATACCCTGGGACACTCCCGGGGCTGATGTCACGAATACGGCCATCAACAATCTCTATTGGTTCGTGAGCGGACTTATGGAGCGCTGGGGGCCGGGCAACGTGCTTCTCGGACTGTGTCTTGCCCTGTCGCTGATTACTGCCGTGAAGACGGCCTGCTACTTCGGGGCTTCAGCGGTGATGGTCCCCATACGCACCGGGATGGTAAAGGACCTGCGTATGGATATGTACCGTAAGATACTCGGCCTGCCTCTGGGCTATTTCAGCCAGGAGAGGAAAGGCGACATCATCGCCCGAATGAGCGGAGACGTGCAGGAGGTCGAGAACTCGGTGTCCAGCTCGCTGGATATGCTCATCAAGAATCCCATCCTGATTGTCGCGTATATAGGGGCATTGATTTCTGTTTCCTGGCAGCTGACAGTGTTCGTGCTGGTATTCGCTCCCGTGATGCTCTGGCTTATGGGGCTTATCGGCCGCAAGCTAAAGCGCCAGTCCACCGAAGCCCAGGCCTTGTGGAGCGATACTATGAGCCAGGTGGAGGAGACTCTCGGCGGCTTGCGTGTCATCAAGGCTTTCCTTGCGGAGAAAAAGATGGAGGACCGCTTCGACGACGTGACCACGGATATGAAGCGCAAGACCGCCCGCGTGGCTACGCGCCAGGTCCTGGCCCACCCGGTCAGCGAGTTCCTCGGCACCGTGATGATAGCCATCGTGCTGTGGTTCGGCGGCACCCTGATTCTCGGCGAGCGCTCCGTCATCGACGCGCCCACTTTCATATTCTATATGGTGATGCTCTACAGCGTCATCCAGCCTATCAAGGACTTCTCCAGGGCTGCTTACGGTATTCCTAAGGGTATGGCCAGTATGGAGAGAATCAATGCCATACTCGACGCCGAGAATCCTATCGTGGAGGCGCCCGATGCCAGGCCGATAAAGGAATTCAAGGACAAGATTGTCTTCAAGGGCGTCGGCTTCCATTACGAAGACGGCAGGGAAGTGCTCCACGACATAGACCTGGAAATCAGGAAAGGCACCACGGTGGCGATCGTGGGGGCGTCCGGCTCCGGCAAGTCCACCCTCGTGGACCTCATTCCGCGTTTCTATGATGCCACTGCCGGCTCAATCACTATTGACGGCGTGCCCGTGAAAGACCTATGCATACGCGACCTGCGCGGCCTGATCGGCAATGTCAACCAAGAGCCCATACTGTTCAACGACACGATTTTCAACAATATAGCCTTCGGCGTCGAAGGCGCATCCGCAGACAGCGTGCGGGAAGCGGCCCGGGTCGCCAACGCCACAGAGTTCATAGCGGAGAAGGAAGATGGCTTCGGGACCGGAATCGGCGACAGGGGAGTCAAGCTCAGCGGCGGTCAACGGCAGCGTCTGAGCATCGCGCGTGCGGTTCTGAAGAATCCGCCTATACTCATCCTCGACGAGGCTACGGCTTCGCTCGACACCGAATCCGAACGCAGCGTGCAGGAGGCACTGGACCGCCTTATGAGTTCCCGCACCACCATAGCCATCGCGCACCGTCTCAGCACCATCAAGGGCGCAGACGAGATCGTCGTGCTTAACGAAGGCCGTATCGTGGAACGCGGCCGCCACGAAGAACTGCTTGCCCTTGGCGGCTATTACAAAAAACTATACGATATGCAGACGCTATGAGACGTACTACATTGTTCCGCATACTGACCTTGTTATATATAGCTGCCGTTGCCGTGCTTTGCTTTGCGAAGTTTTCGAGCCTTCCTTCCGTGCCGGGCTCCTTCCTCGGCATCCCTATGGACAAAATTGTGCATTTCCTTATGTTCCTGCCTTTCCCCGTGCTGGCGCTGTTTTCCTTCAGGCTCCGCTCTCCCAAGGTCCTTACGGTCGTGCTGCTTGTAGTCGGTATCTTTGCCGTCGGTTGCATAATGGCTTGGTGCACGGAGATTATCCAGGGCCGGCTTCCTTACCGGACTATGGATCCAAAAGACTTCGCCGCTGACCGTCTGGGGCTTGTCTCGGGAGCTCTTATAGCATTTATTATCAGTCTGTTCACTCTTAAAAAAGCCGATGCGTAGATTCCTTTCCATAATACTCCTCTTGCTTGTGATTATACCTGCTTCCGGCCAGGGAATACCCCGCGCCGCTGATTTTTCAGTGGTGTGCGATTCGCTGACCGCGCGCTGCAACCGCCGATTCAGGGTGGTGTCTGCAGTGAAACTCGAAAAGCTGTACCTGAGGGGAGAGAGCATCGACCTTTATTTCTCCAACGCCCTTGCCGACTATCCCTGGCATTCGGACGATATTCTGTGGTTCCTTTCGGAATTCAATACCGAAGGCCAGAAACAGCTGCAGGGCCACACCGTGGGCTCCTGTATGACCGCTGGATGCCGGCTGGAAGACCTTGAGACGCCGAAACTCGGCAGGGACGGCAAGCCCGCCGCGTTCCGCTATGCGGTCAAGGCGCCGCATAATCTGCCCATCGTAAGGCGCTCCCGGGCGCGACGCATTACCCGCGGGCTCACCGGCCGCCACATCGTCCTCTGGCAGAGCCACGGCTTCTACTACAACGAGCAGCAGGACATATGGCGCTGGCAGCGCGCTACCCTGCACAGGACGGTAGAGGATATGTACACGCAGAGCTATGTGCTTCAGTATCTGATACCTATGCTGGAAAATGCCGGCGCCTGCGTCTTTACTCCAAGGGAGCGTGACCTGCAGCGGCACGAGGTCGTCTGCGACAACGATTCCTGTTTTGCAAGGGATAATTCCGTGTGGGTGCGTACCCACGGAGACTATGCCGAGACCGGCGAGTGGGAGGACGGCGGCTCCGGCTTTGCCGACCTCAAGCAGGAGTATGAAATCACCGACAACCCCTTCCGTATGGGCAGTTCGCGCAGCGCCAGGTGCAGCGTGACCCCTTCCTGCTTCGCGCGCTGGACTCCGGAGATTCCCGAAAGGGGCGAGTACGCGGTATACGTCAGCTATGCCCAGAGCCGCACCAACACCCGCAGCGCGCGCTATCGTGTGCGCCACCTCGGCGGCGAGACGCAGTTCGAGGTGGACCAGCGCAAGGGCGGCGGCACCTGGATTTACCTCGGCACCTTTGAATTCGCTCCCGGCAGCGAGGCCTTCGTGGAACTTGACAACAAGGGCGGCGCGGGCGAGACCGTATCTGCCGACGCCGTGCGTTTCGGCGGCGGGATGGGAAAAATCCGCCGCGGCGGCCGTATCTCCGGGATGCCCTCATTCGCTGAGGGCGCTTCCTACTGGATGCCCTGGGCAGGAGCGGACAGCACCCTCCGCGCCTGGGATACCGACTATGCCAACGACTACGCCACCCGCGGCCCCTGGGCCAATATGATGCGCAAGTCCAAGGGCATACCCTTCGACTGCTCGCTTGCTTTCCACTCGGACGCCGGCGTCACTCCGGGCGACAGCCTCATTGGCACCCTGTCAATCTATACCCTCAAGGGCGACGACGGCAAAAAACTCTTCAGCGACGGGGGCGAGAGGATGAGTTCGCGTACCTATGCCGACTTCGTGCAGACCCAGATTGTCTCGGACGCCCGCGTGGGCTTCGACCCCAGCTGGTCGCGCCGTCAGCTCTGGGACCGTTCTTACAGCGAATCCCGCACTCCGGATTTCCCCTCTATGCTGCTGGAACTGCTTTCGCACCAGAACTTTGCGGATATGAAGTACGGTCTCGACCCGTCCTTCCGCTTCAATGTGAGCCGTTCGGTGTACAAGGGCATACTCAAGTATCTTTCCTGCCGCTACAACGTCCCTTACGCTGTGCAGCCTCTGCCCGTCCACGCTTTCTCGGCCGTGCTCGAGGCGGATACTACGGCGCACCTGCGCTGGCAGCCGACTGTGGACCTTCTTGAGCCTACGGCGCGCGCCAAGGGCTATACGCTCTACACGCGCGTCGATGACGGCGCTTTCGACGAGGGCGTGCCGGTGACAGACTGCGAGGCCTTCGTGCGGATAGAGCCAGGGCATCTGTATTCGTTCAAGCTCACAGCCTGGAACGACGGCGGCTCAAGTTTCCCCTCCGAAGTGCTTTCGGTGGGCGTGCCTTTGGAGCCGCGGGGTAAAACCGTCCTGGTAGTCAACAATTTCGACCGCGTGGCGGCGCCTTCCTGGGTGGATACTCCGGATTATGCCGGCTTCGAGTCACGCCTCGACGACGGGATGCCGTACATTAAGGACATTACCTATATTGGGGAGAATTACGAGTTCAGCCGGCCGCTCAAGTGGGTAAGCGACGATGCGCCCGGTTTCGGCGGCTCCTACACCGACAAGGCCGGAATGCTGGTGGCCGGCAATACTTTCGATTATCCTTCCGTGCACGGGGCGTCGATTATGCGCCTCGGCTTCCCGTTCTGCTCAATGTCGGCCGAGGCTTTCTGTGCCGACACCACGCTGGCGTCTTCCTATGCCGCGCTCGATCTTATCTGCGGGGCGCAGGTGACCACAAAGGCGGGACGCGGAGCGTATCCGGACCGCTTCGAAGTCTTCCCTGAGGCTATGCAGACGGCTCTCACTGTGTGGGGCCGCAGGGGAGGCAATATACTTATATCAGGCTCCAGAATCGCTACCGACGTATGGAGCAGGGTGTATGACGTAAAGAAGGATTCACTTGCCGTGGAAAAGACCAAGGCCTTCGTGCAGAAGGTGCTCGGCTACAAGTATGTCACTTCCTACGGTACCAACGTCCCGGAAATCGGCGGTATGCCGTTCTATGGCAGTATAAATACCGAATGTTATGCCGTGCCCCATCCCGACGGGCTCACCGCCTGCGGCCCCGAGAGCTCGATATGGTTCCGGTATGCCTGTTCCGGGGTGCCCGCGGCCGTGCGTTTCTCTTCCAAGGACCACAAGGCCGTCAGTATAGGCGTGCCCCTGGAATGCCTTGAACTTGATGTGGACAGGGACCGCGTACTGCGGGAGAGTTTCGAGTTCTTCGGCCTGTACGGCTCGGCCGACGGCCCCGGCAGCTACCAGTTCGGATTCCTGTATTTCACGCCGGCAAATCTGAAATCCTACTGCCAGGCCAGCGTGATGAGCGGGGATGCGGTCTGACGGGGGAGCGGGGCCAGGGAGGCTGCGCCGGCGACGGGGAGACTCTCCTTGTAGGCGAGCTCGGGGGTGTTGTTGTGCTCGCTGAGGTGGCAGAGGAAAATGTGCGAAAGACCTTCGTGGTTGAATTCCCTTATGGCTTCGGCGCATTCTGGGTTGGATAGATGGCCGTGGCCGCCCCTGATGCGCTTCTGCAGGTCTGGAGGATAGGGGCCGCGACGCAGCATATCCGGGTCGTAGTTGCTCTCTATGACCACGGTATCCGCCTGCCTCGCCCAGTTGAGCGCTTCGTCGGTCATCCGGCCTATGTCAGTCATTATTACGAACTTGAAGTCATCCAGCAAGATCGCATAGCCAAGAGTCTCGCTCGCATCGTGAGGCACCTTGAAAAAGCGGGCGCTGATTCTTCCAGGAACGATTTCATTCCACCTTCCGGCCTGGAGGCAATAACGGAAACTGCTCAGTTCGGCTCCGGTTATGGAGTGGCGGGACAGGGCCCTGTGCAGGTTTTCGCTTGCCCAGACCGGCTTCCGGATGTGCTTGCAGAAAGAGCCGAGGGCGCGGATATGGTCGAAATGGTCGTGGGTTATCAGCACGGCGCTGAAATCATCGAAGCACAGCCCGTCGCTTTGTAGTTCCTTTTTGAGCCTTCTGGGGCTGACACCGGCATCTATGATGACTCCGGCTTCGCAGCGGCGGCTGTCTTCGCCGAACAGGCCGAGAAAATAGCAATTGCCGCAACTGCCGGATGAAAAAGACTTGAATCTAACGCTGCTCATCGTTCTTGCAGTATTTCTCTATGACGCCGTATGCGTCCTTGATTCCGAGCGAGCCGGCCAGGGACAGGTCGATGCATCCCTTCTCCTTGTCTTTCAGGTAGATAAGCACAAGGCCGCGGTTGAAGTAGCTCTCGCCCATACCGGGGTAGAGCTTTATCGCCTGCGTGTAGCCGTCGATTGCGCCCACCATTTCTCCGCTGAGGCAGTAGAGGTTGCCAAGGTTGAAATAGAGGTAGGGTATGTCGGGCACGATTTCGGTCGCCGCCTGCATATCTTCTATGGCTTCGGAATAGTCGTATGTGCGGTTCATCCTGTCGGAGACCCGGGCACGCGTGGCGCCCTTGTCGTCCATCGACAGGGTCTGGACGTTGCCCTCCAGGGAGGCTATGAATTCAATCATTTCAGCGCGGAGCACTCCGCGGTTCATCAGGTAGAACGCCTTGTAGTAGCGGGTGTAGCGGTCTTTGTCGATATCGGAGTCGGCCGCTTCGACGGCTTTGTCGAACCAGCTCAGCGCTCCCGTGAAATTCTTCTGCTGCACATCGTAAATGCCCCTGATAAAGAAGGTCTGGGAAGGAGTGAGCTCCACTTTGCCGGCCCCGGAGCTGCCGTCTCCCGCCAGGACAGAAGACAGCGAACGCACGAGCTTCAGCGTGACGAGGCTGTCGCTGTTGGATACCACCACCGGCACGGGTACGGCATCCGTGAAACGGTCCAGCAGGGGATTCTCGTAGCGGTTGCTCAGTGCGAGGTTGCGGTCCTCGCGCCTGGCTGCGAGCTTGAACTTGAAGAGCGGGCGCAGGCGTATGTCTATGTCGCGGTGCTGAAGCAGCTCGTTGTCGAAATCCTTCTTTGCAAAATCGGCGTCGAGCGCGAGCAATGCGTTGTATTTGCGGGTAGTATCAGCAAAGGAAGCCTCTCCGCTGGCGTTTTTGGCACGGTACTCGCCGACCTTGCGCTGGGCAGTGCGGTAGTCGGCCTTGGACTCTTTCATCATACCCAGGCGGCTCTCCACATAGGACCGGTTGAGGTAGGCCTTGGCGAAGTCAGGATACAGTTCAATCGCCCGGTCATAGTCCGAAAGGGCGTCACGGTAGCGCCCCATCTCCATAAATATGGCGGCGCGGTTGAAATAGGCCAGCACGTTCCTGGAGTTGATGTTGATCACGTGGTCCATATCTTCCAGGGCGCTGCCGAAATCGCCCACCTGCGCATACAGCAGGGCGCGGTTGTAGAGCGTCAGGGCGTTGCCGGGCTCATCCCGGAGCACGCGATTGAGGTCGCGCATCGCAGCGTTGTAGTCGTGCAGTTCGTAGTAGAGCAGGGCGCGGTTGAAGAACGCGAAGGTGTTGGTGCTGTCCAGTTCCACGGCCTTGGTCATATCCTCCAGAGCCTCTGGAAGGCGCTCCTGCGCCGCATATAGGCGCCCGCGGCGCACGTAGCACTCGGGCTCGAAGCGGTCCAGCTTGATGGCGCGGTTGTAGTCGCCCAGGGCCTTGAGCGTGTCGCCGAGGAAGAGGTATGACGCGCCTCTGTTGAGGTAGGCGGACGGGTCTTTGGGCTCTTTGGCTATGTAGCGGTTGAAGTCATCGACGGCCTGCGGGAACTTCTGGGCGAGGAAGTTGGTCACGCCGCGGCTGTAGTACAGTCCCACGAAGCCCGGCCTCAGGCTGATTGCCTTGTCGAAATCGTCGAAGGCCTTGTCGTACTGGCCGGAGCGGCTTTCCGTGATGGCACGGTAATGGTATCCGTTGGTGAACACGGGGTTGAGCCTGACTGAACGGTTGAAGTCGGCCTGCGCGCCGCGTATGTCGCCGAGGTTGTACTTGGCGATGCCCCTGAAGAAGAAGCACCAGTAGTCGGTAGTGTCGAGGCGCGCGAGGATGTTGAAATGCTCGATGGCCTGGCTGTATTTTCCGTCCTGAAGGGCGAGCCTTCCGCGCATACTGAACACGTCCTTGTCCCACTGGGCAAGGGCCGGATAGCACAGGGCGAACAAAATCGCTATGGAAAGGAGAAACTTTTTCACTACATTTGCAAAGATAATCATTTATCGTGCCGAATTGAAACGTATCTGCATTTTTCTTCTGACTTTGGGAGCGCTGATTTCCGCCTGTCCTCCTGCCCGCGCAGGGCTGGAGGACGATGTGCTGTGCCTTGCGGATACGTTGATGGAAGGCCGCGGCACCGCCACCCGCGGAGCCGTCGAAGCCAATGCCTACATCCTGCGGCGCCTGCGCGCTATGGGACTGTCGCCTTCGATGCAGGCGTTCCGTACGGCTAAAGGCATAGGACGCAACACTCTTGT